>JBBDMD010000131.1:0-3884 GCA_040878515.1 Balneolaceae bacterium
TTGTACTCGAATGGATCATGAAGGTAATGAACCGCCGTATACCAGACCGGTACGTACGGTGGTGTGAGAGGACAGGTAGGGAATTAATCCCTATCTTCCTACTTGATTGAATATGGATTCATAATAAGTCATTCATCATAGCTGATAGTCATAACAATAAATTTTGAAAACATTGCCGAAATGAAATATCATTTACTACTTTTATTTTTAGCCTTAGGTTGGATTATTGGTTGTTCATCCCCCCAGGAAAGAGAACCACAAAAAGTTTTATTGATCTCAATTGACGGATTTATGCCACAATACATGGAAAGGTATGAAACACCGAGCCTGGATTATCTGGCCGATGAAGGAGTATTGGCTGAATATATGACACCGGTATTTCCAACCAAGACTTTTCCCAATCACTATTCTATAGTTACGGGATTGTACACTGAAAATACCGGACTTATTGCCAATAATATGTATGACCCGGAAATGGACGCCTATTTTAGCCTAGGGAACCGGGGTGCGGTTTCAGATGGCCGGTGGTATGGCGGAGAACCGATCTGGGTGACCGCCGAAAAACAGGGTGTGCGAACCGCGGCCATGTTCTGGCCGGGTTCCGAAGCACCCATTAAAGATACCTATGCCACCCGATGGATGCCATATGATGACGATATGGACTATACGGCGCGCGTAGATTCCATCATCTCCTGGCTGCAAATTGAAGACGAAACAGCTCCGGATTTTTTAACATTGTATTTCAGTAAAGTTGATTCATATGGCCACCGGTACGGCACCGATTCCGATTCAACGGCAGCAGCCGTCAGGGAAATTGACGGTTACCTGGGTTACCTAATGGATAACCTGAAGGAGACGGGACAATGGGATGATCTGAATATTCTGATTACTTCAGATCATGGGATGGCTGATATCTCTGAAGAAAGGGTGATCATTTTGGATGATATCATCAATATGGATGATGTAGCTGTTATTGACTGGACCCCGGTGGGGATGATTCAGCCCGATGAAGGTAAAACAGAGTCTGTATATCAAGCATTGAAGGAGGCTGAGAATCACTATCAGGTGTATAAAAAAGAGGAGATTCCCGAAGTGTATCGGGTGAAGAATCACAGGCGGGTACCCGATATTATGATGATTGCAGATGTGGGTTATACCATTACCACAAACGACTTTTTAGAAAACAGGGAAATCAGCGGGGCTACCCATGGTTACGATCACCGAACACCCGAAATGAGGAGTTTCTTTTTAGCTGCGGGGCCATCCATAAAAAAAGGAGAAAAAGTTGATTCATTTCAAAACATTCATTTATATGAACTGATGGCACATTTACTGAATATTGAGCCGGCTCCAAATGACGGGAGTCTTGATACTCTCCGGCATATACTCAGATAACTGTCACAGATAAAAAAGCCGCTGAAGTGAGTAGTTCAGTCAATTTGGAAAATAACCGTTTTAAAAGCGCTTTTATATTTTAAATTGGCTTAAAGGAAGCAGTTTAGATTGCATTTTAATGAAAAATCAGATACAATCGGCTTCTGATCTCTAAAAACTTTGAATATAAAATACGTTCACAATGGCATATATAGTCACCGAACCCTGTATAAACTGTAAATATACTAACTGTGCAGCGGTTTGTCCCGTAGATGCATTTCGCGAAGGACCCAATTTTTTAACGATTGATCCGCTTGAATGCATAGACTGTGATGCATGTGTGCCGGAATGTCCGGTAGAAGCGATTTATCCTGATGATGAAGTGCCTGAAGAATGGGAGCACTATATTGAGTTGAATGAGCGGCTTGCTGAGAATTGGGAAGAACGTATCATCAACGAAACCAAGGACGCTCTGCCTGATGCAGACGACTGGGCTGAAAAAACAGATAAACTCGAACTGCTCCAGGAAGATTGGGATTAAATCGGTTTATTTCCGGGGGTACAAACCGATTATGACTCAAACTGATTCACCAAATCTATTACAGCTGCCTGGCACCACACTATCTCTAAACACTCCGAAAGTAATGGGGATTTTGAACGTAACTCCCGATTCTTTTTCTGATGGCGGGGAGTTCACTTCACTCTCAAAATCGATCGACCGGATTGGTGAAATGCTTGAAGAAGGCGCCTCCATCATTGACGTTGGCGGTGAATCTACACGCCCAGGGTCGGAGCCGGTATCATTAAAAGATGAAATAAACCGCGTGATTCCGGTGATCGAAAAAGCAAAATCCGAATATCCGGAAGCAATATTTTCTGTGGATACAACAAAGTATGAAGTTGCAGAAACCGCGCTTAAACTGGGAGTTCATTTTCTAAATGACGTAAGCGGTCTTCAAAAGGTACCGGAGTTTGCCGGACTTTGCGCCAAATATAATGCAGGGTATATTTTAATGCATTCTCAGGGCGATCCAAAAACCATGCAAAAAAACCCCTCCTATAATGATGTGATTTCAGAGATTTATCTTTTTTTTGAAAAAAAACTTAAGGAACTTAATGAAGCAGGTGTTTCATCACTGATTCTGGATCCGGGAATTGGTTTTGGTAAAACCCTGGATCACAATATTCAGATCATTGCCGGACTGCAAAAATTTAGTAAATTAAGGCACCCCATTTTAATTGGAGCTTCCCGAAAATCGATGATTGGTAAGATTCTGAATAACCGGCCGGTAGAAGGCCGTTTGGCCGGTACGATTGCACTGCATTATCATGCATTGATGAATGGTGCCGGAATACTCAGGGTGCATGATGTCCGGGAGGCTGCAGATTCAATCCGCGTTTTTAATTCTATAACTCATCATTGAATTGAAACAATGAACAGGAGATGTAACTTTAAAAAGAGATGATAATATCAACAGAATAAACTATATATCGTGATACCGATAGGATTTTTAGAGTTTGGCCTTAAGGACCTTTTGGAGACACTTGTCATTGCACTGGTGTTATATTCACTCTATCGGTGGATTCGCGGTACATTTGCCATTCAGGCGGCACTTGGCCTTTTGTTTATAATCATCATCAATGCGGTTGTCAGTCTGCTTGGATTTACAACCCTGAATTTTATTTTTCGCGGTATACTGGATGTGGGTGTGCTCGCCGTGTTCATCATATTCCAGCCGGAAATACGCAAACTTCTGTACAGCCTGGGACAAAATACTTCCTTCGATAAATTTATTGGTCGTACTGGATCAGACAACGTGATTGATGAAGTGATTGAGTCGGTTAAAATTATGTCTCACACCAAAACCGGAGCGCTCATTGTATTTGCCCGGAGTTCTTCGCTACAGGATTTAGTGGATGTTGGTGTTAAGCTGGATGCCCGGGTAAATTCTCAGCTTCTGCAAACAATCTTTCAGAAGGAAACACCGCTTCATGACGGTGCAGTGGTGATCCGTAATAACAGGATTGTGGCAGCAAGTTGTTATCTGCCGATTTCACAAAATCCGAATATCTCATCTGTTTTTGGGACCCGGCACAGGGCTGCCGTGGGAATCAGTGAAACCAATAATGTTTTTGTTGTCATAGTCTCAGAAGAGACCGGACGGATATCCATTGCCAAAAATGGTGCCCTTACCAGCGGCCTGTCGATTCAAAAATTAAGAGCCGAGATGGAAAAATCACTGGGCGAAGAGAAAGAGACGGATGTGGGCTTTAGTTCGGAAAAGGCAGACCTGGAGATGAATTAGAGAGGGTTTTGTATAAGCAAGGATTATATTAACCTGAGTTCGATTGATAAATGCGGACTATTGCGTTGAGGCTGTCCAAAAAGATGTACTTGATTTACGGATACTTTAATTATTTAAGGTTACTTCGTGAACCTTAGTGCCTTTGTGTCTTCGTGGTAATGAACTTCCAGTTTATGCCACGAAGACTCGAGGACGCGAAGCAAC
>JBBDMD010000132.1:0-3877 GCA_040878515.1 Balneolaceae bacterium
ACGTGCCATATCGGAAAAAACAGGAGTCGGCGAATCGGAAATAATTCTTGCAGCGGGATCAGAAAGTATTATTTCAATTATTTGCAGGACATTCTTTGAGGATCAAGATCATGCAATTACAGCAGATGCAACATTTGTCGGATTTTTTGTTCAGGCCGGAGTTCGCGGAGTACCGGTGATTAAAGTACCCATTACGGAATCTTACAAGTTTGATGTTGATCAAATACTCAGCCGTATTAACGAGCGAACAAAAATGGTTTACATTGCCAATCCCAATAATCCGACAGGGACCTACATTGATAAAAGTGAATACAGTAAACTGGTGAACGGTATTCCGGATCATGTACTGCTTATCGCTGATGAAGCTTATTACGAATACGCCCGGGATATATCCGATTATCCGCCTGCCCTTTCACACCGAAAAGATAATGTGATTGTATTGAGAACTTTTTCAAAGGCCTTTGGCCTGGCCGGGTTCAGGATTGGTTATGCCATTGCACACGAGGCTTTGATTAGCCAGATGATGAAAACAAAATTGACTTTTGAGCCCACCACTACGGCACAGGCAGCTGCTTTGGCCGCATATACAGATGATAAGTTTATCCAAAAGAGCGTAGACCTGGTAAATCACGAACAAAGTAAACTTTATGAATTTTTTGACAAACATAATATTCAATATGTTAAATCGATTTCAAACTCAGTTATAATGATATTTGACAGTAATGAAGAAGCTATTGATTTTACTCAAAAAATGTTGGAACAAGGTGTTATTTTGCGAAGGGTGAATACTTTTGGATTGCCCAATTGTGTGAGAATAACGATAGGTACAGAACAGGAAATGTCTCACTTCAAAGAAAGTTATAAGGCAATCAGATAAGAAATTTACAGTATAGCCTGGATTATTCACAGAGTAGCCCAGACGAAAATTGAGTTCAATAACATGAATGACTGTAAATTACTGTTATATATATTTTTAAAATATTTTTCCTAAAATTTGTGAATAATTCGGGATAGAATTTTATGAGTAATAAAAAGAAGAGCACAGCCGAAGGATTAAACTGGAAGAGAGTTGCAGAATTGCTGCTGCTTTCCAGGGCAATTGATGAGATTGAGGAAAATGAACTTGTTCCGGATAAAAAAATACTCTACCAGTTTTCGGCACGCGGCCACGAACTTGCCCAAATTCTTCTTGGAATGCAGCTTACAGATTCAAATGATGCAGCAAGTGCTTATTACCGTTCCAGGCCCCTGATGCTTACTCTTGGGCTTTCCGTAGAAGATGCTTTTGCTTCGGGTATGGCAAAAAGCGGGGGATACAGTGATGGCCGGGATATCGGTGTTGTTTGTAACCTGCCCGGCAACAATAGCGCGAAGGTTCTGCCTATGGCCGGTGATGTAGGCTCGCAATATACACCTGCCGCAGGATGGGCGCAGTCGCTTTTATACAGGGAGCTGGTATTAAAAGAGATAGAGAATTCCAGTGCCATATCTGTTGTGCTCGGTGGTGACGGGTCGGTTGCTACGAACGGATTCTGGTCTGCTTTAACAATGGCCACAACGCTGCATCTGCCAATGCTCTTCTTTATTGAGGATAACGGATACGGAATATCCGTTCCGGGTGAAATGCAAACACCGGGTGCAAATATTGCGAATAACCTCTATTCATTTAAAAATCTGAGAATTTTTACGGGAGACGGTACAAACCCACAAGAAGCACTGGCAAATATTTCCGAAGCAATCTCATATGTCCGGGAAAGAAAGGGGCCTGCTCTTTTGAGGCTGACCGTACCCAGGCTGAATGGGCATTCCTACCAGGATAACCAGGCGTACAAAGATGAAAGTTTACTGGAAGAGGAGAGAGAAAATGACCCTCTAAAGTTATTGAAAGATTTTTTACTACCCGGTGAAATGAGTAAGAAAGAGTGGGAGAATCTTGAAAAAAAGACAAAAAAAACTGTAAAAAAAGCAGCTGAAGATGCCTGGAACCGACCTGATCCCGATCCGAATGATTTAGATAAGTATCTCTACTATATGGAGGGAGATGAGATTCAGAAAGTGGGGGGAGTCTACAGAGAAGGGGGCATCACAGAAAAGAAAGGTTCGGAACCGAAACCTGAAAAACAGCGGATTAATATTGTTGAAGGAGTTCGGCGAACTCTTGAAAAAGAACTGGAGAGTAACAAACGGCTGGTTGTATTTGGAGAGGATGTTGGAGCCAAAGGTGGGGTACATGCGGCAACCATGGGCTTGCAGACAAAATTTGGTGAGGAACGTGTTTTTGATACAAGCCTCTCGGAAGAGGGGATTATAGGACGGGCAGTTGGGATGGCCTATGGCGGTTTAATGCCGGTGGCGGAAATTCAGTTCAGAAAATATGCGGATCCGGCAACAGAACAACTGAAAAACTGCGGCACCATTCGATGGCGTACGGCCAATAAGTTTGCCGCCCCGATGGTGGTTCGTATGCCCGGAGGTTTTGCGAAATGTGGGGATCCCTGGCACAGTGAATCGAACGAGGTATTTTTTGCGCATATGATTGGCTGGCAGGTAGCCTACCCGGGAAATGCAGAAGATGCCGTCGGACTACTGCGAACGGCCATGAGAAGCAACAACCCAACTATCTTTTTCGAACATAGAAATTTACTTGATTCTAAATATGCACGTAAACCCTATCCGGGGGATGACTTTGTAGTTCCCCTGGGCAAAGCCAGAAAACTCAGGGAAGGAAGTGAATGTACGATTATAACCTGGGGAGCGATGTGTGAACGATGCGAAGAAGCAGTTGATGAAAGCAAAGTATCAGCTGATATTATAGATTTACGAACCATTACACCATGGGACAAAGAAACTGTGGAGGAATCTGTAAAAAAAACCAATCGCTGCCTGATTGTTCATGAAGACACCTTGACTGCGGGTTTTGGTGCGGAAATCAGCGCAGTTGTTTCGAACGAATTTTTCCGGTATCTGGATGCTCCCGTAAAAAGAATGGCTATGCCTGATATTCCCATGCCTTATAATGTGAAACTGATGAACAGTGTGCTGCCAGATTCTGAGAAGATTCAGGCTGCATTAGATGATTTGATTGGCTTTTAATTTTAACAGGCTACATCCAAATTTATGGATTGAAAAACTATAGCACACAATAGTGTAATATCTTCTTATCTTATTGTTTGGTAGTGAAGGTGTGGTATTATTTCAAAACCCGAATCAATGATGACTTATAAATGCGTCTTGGTACAAAGTTAATAGCCAGTTTTATTCTTGTAGCCCTCTTAGTTTTAATTACCGGAGGATTATCCTATTATTTGAGTAATGAGATTAAAAATGATCTCGTTGAACAGAGCAGGGGAGCTGCTGATCAGCTTCAGGTCTTTACGGAAATGACCGTACAGCTTCAAAATTCACTGCTCTATACAAGAAATTATCTGATTGAATCGAATAAACGTAGAGGTGGTGACGAATCACTGACAACTATTTCTCAAATCAGGCAATCGGAGTTAACAGCCACCAAAAGTTTAAATCAGTTTGGTGTTGCCCTGAATTCGATGAAAGAGAATGATACCCTGGAGCTGACCGCTACGGGTACAGAACAGCGTAACTTGACAGCTTTAAAAGATTCTCTTGAAGAATCTTTTGTATTTTATGATTCCCTGATTCGTGAGCTTTTTGACCTTGAAAGAGAAGGATCATATGGTGATGAAGTGTTTAATGTTACTATTGAACCTTATTTCAGAAACACACTTTTGCCTATACTTTTACAGCTGCGAAGCAGTTTTGATGAACGGGTGGATCTGCAGCTTGCAGAAATTCAACTACGTGCTGATGTTACGGTAAAAAGGATCATCTTTTTTACGGGACTTGCATTTATTCTATCCAT
>JBBDMD010000133.1:0-3858 GCA_040878515.1 Balneolaceae bacterium
TCTTTAATATCTGCACCGGCCACAAATGCTTTTTCTCCGGCACCGGTAATGAGAATGACCCTGATGGATGATTCATTTACTGCTGATGAAATTGCGGAATCCAGCTCATCCAGTACTTTTGAGTTCAGAGCATTTAGTTTATCAGGGCGGTTTATTGTAATGATTGCAATGCCGTTTTCTCTAGTCTCGAAAAGCAGAGTCTCAAATGATGGAATCATTTCTGGTGTGTTGTTTTAACTTTTTTTCCTGTTTCCCGACGTAATTCTTCAGCTTCTTTGCGTAGTTCAGCCAGTTCAAGTTCCTGGTCAATATTTTCAAATCCCGGGAGTAAATTTTCGTCCATTTCCTCTATAATTTGTGTGGTCTCTTCCATCTCAAGCAGCAGATGATCCAGCTGAGATCCCACATCTTCTGCATTGGGCATGGTCATGGATTGCTCGTAAATGTAACGGATGGCGTCTTCAATTGTTTCTAAGTGCGTTTCGCAAATAAGGAATTTCTCCTTGGCCACATCAAACTTACCCAGCCTTTTATTCAAAATAGAGAGCCTTCTTTTCTTGGTTTTCATCAAATTTTCCGAATCAATTTCATTCATTTCACTCTCCTGTTCTTTCACTTCCCGGCGTATCTCTTCTTCAACTTCAGAGTTCATATATATTTGATACCGGCGATTCATGTCGAGCAGGGTAAGGTAAGTAGAAAGTAAACCCTCCATTTTATTTTGAATATTCTCCAGCATTCCCTGCGATGTATAGGGCAATTGGTTAAAATTCTGTTTCACTTCTTTGGTGATGTGCTTTAGAATCAAAAATCTTTTTTGTGACCGAACATCCAGCTGATGAAAGATGGTTTTATCACCCGTATCTTCGCTCTGTTCCTTCCGTTTTTTTAATTTTACACTTTTTTGAAATGCGGGAAGCCGCGGAACCACTCCCAGGTATACCAGTTCCATTCCAAAGGTAAATGTTAAAATGGTATTGGTAATTAATCCAACGTCACTAAAGAGAAGAGCAGAAAGAGTACCGGCAAGTAAACACACCAGGTTTACCGGATGCAAAAAGGCTTCTTTAGTATAATTAATATGATCTTTTTCTTCACTCATCTTCATCAGTTTTATCTGCATCCGGGTCTGCCCGGCTGATCTCTTTATCATCCGGATCGGTGTCCGGCTTTTTCCCTACGGTTTTGTTTACATTCAGTTCGTCGGCCTGCTTTTCGATTTCACTATAAAGAAGGCCCATTTCCAGCTTGATTTCCCTCAGGGTGTCTTTTGCTTTCTTTTTTTTCAGTGATTCTTCCAGCTCCTCGTCCAGGGTATCTCTATCCATAAACTCATCCATCGCTACATCCAGGCGGGCCTCCAGATGAGACATCTTATCACGTACTTTTCCAAGAAACTGATCTATGGAAGAGAGTAATTCATCAGCATTCATCTGTTGAACAGCATCATTCACATTCTTCACGTATTTGGAACGGCGCAGTTTCTCTTTCGTCTCCCGGATTTTCCGGTAGTGCTCTTTATATTCCTCTTTGAGCTTTTCACGTTCCTGTTCGCTGTTGGAAGTCATAGACAATTATTTCGACTTGGTTCTATCTTTACCTACGGTTTTGCCCGATTCACTCTTTTCTGATTCACGTTCATCAATTTCAATTGTTTTTTCAGAATCGGAACTCTCGTCAGCTTTTTCGGGGGTTTTACCCATTTCAAGCTTAAACTGGTTTACGAGTTCCTGTGCACGGAGTTTCTCTGCATTGGCTTCAATCTCCATGGTTTCGGTATCCACACTTTCAAGAGCTATCTCCATACGCGCTTCGTTCCGTGCAGTCTCTTCATTCAACCGGTTTAGCATTTCATTATGTGTCTGATCCATTCCGCCCATTTCAAACGATTCGAGTGCATCAGCAACCCTGGATTGCCACTCAGCGCGTTCACTGGCTCGTAATGCTTCACGTGCTTCTTTAATCTTGCGGTCTTTTTCGCGCATAAACGCTTTCTTCACTTTGATAGCTTTCTCATACGCCTGGTCGGCAAATTTCACCTGTTCCTGCGAATGTTCTAAATTATCTTTGGCTTTCTCCAGCTGAAGAGCATATCCCTGTGCCAGATCATCCCGGTCGGCGTTAATCGCCGATTTGATTTTTGCGGTAAGTTCCGCAATCTGTTTTTCATAACGGTTCACCTCTTTTCGAAGCATCACCGCATTGGCCTTCACCGTTGCAATATTTTCATTCATCTGGGGAATCTGGTCGTTCAGCTCCCTTATATTTTGTTCAAGAATTAATTTTGGATCTTCGATGGAGCTTACTAAGCCGCCAAACATAGATTTAATCGCTCTTATAAATCGTTTAAACATTGTATTTAGTCTTTATGTGAGTTTTACCCGGTTAAGGAAGTATCCGTTATTAAAAATAAAGGTTTTCTTAGTTTTAACAACTTCATGCCCCAAATTTATGTGTTCCCTTTTTATCAATACGATGTGTAATTGAAGGATGGTTTTCCGGTTTCTTATCCGAAACAAAAAAAGCATTCAGTATTGCTGAAATTGCAGCGTCTAACTTATCATGCTTGTTCGTGTGCAATGTAGCAAATGTTTCACCTTTTGAGATATAGTCTCCAATTTTTTTATGAAGAATGAATCCGGCGGCCGCATCTACCGGATCTTCTTTCGCTTTTCGCCCTGCCCCAAGTTCCAGAGAGACCATTCCCATTTCAAATGCATTCATTTCAGAAACATATCCATCCTTATCTGATTCAACCTCAACGATATGTGCTGCATAAGTATACGATTCGGGTTTATTAATCACATCAATATTACCACCCTGTTCTTCCACTATATCCAGCCATTTCCGGAATGCCGAACCATCCGAGACAGCCCGTTTGCTCATTTCTATGCCCTCTTCAACACCGTCGGCTTGTCCGCCCAGGCTGATCATAGTACCGGCTAACAGATGCACAATTTCCATCACATCATCCGGCCCCTCACCCTGCAGGGCTTCTATACACTCTTTTACTTCCAGCCAGTTCCCAACGGCATAGCCAAGCGGCTGTTCCATATTGGTAAGATAAGCAACGGTTTCTTTACCAAACTGCTCTCCTATTCCCACCAAAGTTTCACCAAGACGTATTGCATCCTCATGCTTTTTCATAAATGCACCTGATCCAAATTTCACATCAAGTACCAGCGCATCAATTCCTTCAGCCAGTTTTTTGCTCATTATACTTCCGGCTATGAGCGGGATCGATTCAACAGTAGCTGTTACATCTCTGAGCGCATAAAGCCGTTTATCGGCCGGGGCAATCTCTTCTGTCTGCCCTACCAGCACCAGGTTTTGTTTTTTCAGGATCTCTTTATACCGTTCCAGCGTTACATCAACGGTAAAACCCGGAATGGATTCAAGCTTATCAAGGGTTCCTCCCGTATGTCCCAGGCCGCGGCCTGAAATCATGGGTACCGGAACTCCGCAGGCTGCAACTATCGGGGCCAAAATCAGGGAGAGCTTATCACCTACACCTCCGGTTGAGTGTTTATCAACCTTTAGCCCGGGTGTATCGCTTAAGTCTACCACGATACCGCTATGCAGCATTGAGCGGGTAAGCGCGGCGGCCTCCCTGTCGTTCAGCCCGTTAAGAAATGAGGCCATTAAGAAGGCGCTCATCTGGTAATCAGGGATCCTATCGGCAGAATAGGATTGAATCAGGTAATCAATTTCCTGACTTGTCAGAATTTCACCTTCCCGCTTTTTTCGGATGAGTGAAACAGTGTTATAAGATGGCTCAGACATTCAGAAAAATTTCAGTCATTAATATTTTTCCTAATAGTATTAAAAACGAGAGGCATTTAATAGCCTTTTTTATAT
>JBBDMD010000134.1:0-3780 GCA_040878515.1 Balneolaceae bacterium
ATATTATTGGTTATCAGGTATATATTTTTGAAACTCTGTCTGATGATTCACGTACACTGCAGTTGAATGTTCTCACTTAGTAATTAAATAATTATGCCAGCTAAGCTCAAAAAATCCAGAATTAACAAAATGGTTGCCGGTGTTTGCGGGGGTATCGCAGAATATCTGGGCTGGGATGCGACACTTGTTCGTATTATCTTTTTAATTCTTGTATTCACTTCTTTTGGGACTATGGTCCTGTTCTATTTTATTCTTGCATTAATTATGCCGGATTGATTGGGTGAATCGTTTGGATATGTGGGGGCAGCTTTTCATATTCCAAAAAACTTTTTGAATAAACGATTATGAAAGTTGCCATAGTTGGTAATCCTGAGAGAACTACTGCTTGGGAAAAACACCTGCGTAAACTTGCTGCCATAAAAGAGGTGATTCTGACGCCTGAACTGCCGGAACCTGGCGAAGCTTCCACCATTATCCTTTTAAACAACTCTCCTGAAAATCTTTCCCTCCTTCTCAATTCTGTAAAAAATGGATTCCACAGTTACCTTGTGTCAAATCTGCCAACCGACATTGAACAGTTAGAGAAGATCTACAGGGCATCTGAAGAGGCAAATGTAAGGGTTCAGTTTTCACACTGGCCTTCATATACAGCATCCAGCCAGTGGGTAAGACAGCAAATTGAGCAACCGGAGTTAATCCAGATTAAAAAAGATATACAGTTAGTTCAAAATAAACCGAATGAACAAGAATTTCATAACCACTGGATCGATGAGCTTGGTTTCGTTTTAAAATGGATTGACAGTATTACACACAATATTGAAACCAAATCCCTTCAAATAGAATCCGAAATAGTCGGAATCAATATCACTATCCGTTTTAAAAACAGTTCCATTGCATCCATTCAATTCTATACACTTGCCGAAGAAAGCTATCATCACCGGATCCTGTCCAATCATCAGTCAGTAATCGACTGTAATGTCATCAAACAAAAAGTAAATGTGCATACTGCCGGCCTGCAAAACAGAATCCTGACTAAAGGATATCCATTTGATCCGGCAGAAACAGCCGGCAGATCTGTGATTCAATTCATTAAATCTATTCAAATGAGCCAGCAACCTATCTTCTCTCCCTATGATGCACTTAAAACCGCAAAAACATTCAACCGGATACAGAAACTTCTAAAATAGATCATTACTCTCAAAATTCACGATTTTGTTAACATTAATTTAACATTGGATTCTTAAGCCATTTGAAGACTGTTCTGTATATACTTGTTATTATTTGTCATAAATACTGTTAACAATAAGATAACATTGGAATGTATTTAATGGCATGTTTTTTGTTGTGAGTCAAATTCCTGTTATTTTTAAGAAGTACAAAATGAACAGGAGGTCCCAATGAGCATTAAACGAATTAAGACATACGATCAATTTTACAAACTTGGTTTTGACCACTTTATTTACAAGAGATTAATGGGGTTAAAAAAACCAAAACTACGGCAGCATATTTTCTATATGACACTCATTACAATGATGGTTGTTGCCGGATCCATATTCTAAATAATTGGGGCAGGATTCAATCCTGCTCCGATTCAGCTTTTCTTTTTCATCATTTTAAAGATTGCTTTTAGCTTACCTCTTGACATCAGTGTATCTATAAAATTAAACTGTCCGGCCGAAAGTTTCTCTCCCCCGTCGATGGTTACACACTCCCCTGTAATATATGGTGCCAGGTCACTCATCAGGAATACGGCAAGATTAGCAAGTTCTTCATGATTCCCGTAACGTCCTGCAGGAATTTTATCCAAATATTTTTTTTCGAATTTTTTAGTTGGAAAAAGCCGGGTCCATGCTCCTTCGGTTGGAAAAGGCCCCGGGGCTATCGCATTTACCCTGATATCATACTCAGCCCACTCAAATGCAAGTGACCGGGTCATGGCTAAAACCCCGGCCTTGCTGCACGCCGATGGCAAGACAAATGCTGATCCGGAATCCTCTGCATAGGTGGTTACAATATTCAGGATATTCCCGCTCTGTTTTTGATTGATTAGATGATTACCAAAATGATGGGTACAATTAAAACTCCCGTGTAAAACAATATCTACAATAGCTTTAAATCCACCAGGAGTAAGATCTTCTGATGCACTCAAAAAGTTTCCTGCCGCATTATTTACCAACCCGGAAATTGTTCCAAAATCTTTAATAATATCATCAAACATCCGGCCAACAGTATCATATTCACGAACATCAGCAATATAATAATGGACATTGACTTTATGTTTATTTAACTCTTCTACAGCATTCTGCAGCTTTTTTTCGGTTCGTCCGCATATTGCAATATCAGCCCCGAGTTCTGCAAATTTATGGGCCATCGACAGTCCCAGACCGCTCCCGCCGCCGGTAATAAGGATGATCTCGCCTTTGAGTGTGTCTTCTTTAAACATGATTGTAGTCTTGAGATATGAGTCTTGAGTCTTGAGCCTTGAAATTTTTTATTTTTTAAAATTTCTAATATCCGATCATTTCAGTATAAATCTATAGTTGCTCCCTAACCTTTTTCAAGACTCAGGACTCCTGACTCACGACTAAACCTTTTCAAAAATCCCCGCAGCTCCCATACCGCCGCCGATACACATGGTGACCATACCATATTGCTTGTCAAGTCTTTGGAGGTCGTGGAGGATCTGGGTTGTGAGTTTGGCGCCTGTGCAGCCCAGCGGATGCCCCATCGCAATCGCTCCGCCGTTGATATTGATTTTTTCAGGATCGAGGCCAGTCTTGCGGATTACCGCCAAGGACTGTGCCGCGAAGGCTTCATTTAATTCAATCAGGTCTATATCTTCCAGTTTCAGTCCGGTCTGCTTCAGTACTTTTGGAATTGCCTCTATCGGGCCGATCCCCATAATCTCCGGTGCCACGCCGGCAACCGCAAATCCGTGATACCTGGCAATCGGCTTCAGTCCCAGTTCATCCGCTTTTTTACGGCTCATCACCAGCACACCGGCAGCAGCGTCATTCATCTGTGATGAATTTCCTGCCGTAACAGATCCACCTGTTTTAAATACGGCCCTTAATCCGCCAAGTGCATCCAGGTTGGTATCTTTTCTGGGTCCCTCATCCTGTTCGAAGGAAAACTTCTCTTCCACTACCTCTCCATTGGCATCTACATATTTATGAACCACTTCAATGGGTGTAATTTGATCATCAAAATAACCCTTATCCCATGCCTTGACCGCTTTTTGATGACTTTCCAATGCGAACTGATCCTGGTCTTCCCGGCTTACATTATATTTCTTCGCAACATTCTCCGCCGTCAGGCCCATATTGATGTACACTTCCGGACGCTCATCCACCAGATCGGGATTGGGCTGAAATGAGACACCCCCCATCGGTACCAGGCTCATGCTCTCTACACCGCCGGCAATCATGATCTTCGCCCCGCCGGCCATGATACGTTCAGCCGCCATGGCAATCGTCTGTAACCCGGAAGAACAGAACCGGTTAATCGTCATTCCAGGAACCGAATCGGGCAATCCGCCCAGAAACACACTCTGCCTAGCCACATTCATGCCCTGCGATGCTTCCGGAAACGCACATCCCACAATCACGTCTTCAACCATCTCAGGTTTTACAGAGGGTGCGTGTTTTAATAAATCCTTGATAATTTCTCCCATCAGGGAGTCAGGCCGTGTAAAACGAAGAGAGCCTTTATTAGCTTTTCCGCAAGGAGTTCGTTTTGCAGCTACGATGACGACTTCGTTGTTTTGAGTCTTGTGTTTTG
>JBBDMD010000135.1:0-3698 GCA_040878515.1 Balneolaceae bacterium
CCGAAATTTTCCAGCTCTTCTTCAGTGGGTCGGATTAACATATTGTGCATAAATAATCCGTGATATGGCCTCTCTGTAATGATGCGAACTTTTAGCCTGTATTTTTTATCCCACCCGGCAAAACCGTCAAATACATAGAGCCGTTCTTTTGTATTCAGGTAATCCACAGCCCTGCGATGATTGATTTTAAAAGTGTGCTCATCAAGCGGAATATTGATAGCACCCCACCATAGGGCATCACTAAGATCTTCGTTTTTTACAATTCGCTTATCCGCGGGACTTCTGCCGGTTCTCTTTCCCGAGCGAACGACCAGCGCTCCATTATCTGAAATAGCTGAGCCCGGATCATATTTAACAGCTTCTTCATAAAACCGTGCCGGCGCCGGGTTTCTAAGTATATTTTTAACTTTTATACCATTATTCTGGATCTCAAAATTTTGATCTGCCATTGAATACCTGTTCTTCCTTTAAAAATTTTTAGTAAATCATTATCTCTTAATAACATATTCATATCAGTAAAGATAGTAAACAAACATGAATCCTCTGTTAAAATCAGGTAATTATATGGATTTCTTCACCTCTTTCTGTAGTAAGATTCAATTTTTTTGATGAATAAATTTCTTCAGGTTTAAAGATCCCTGATACACAATTTACGGGCAGGTCAATTTGATTGATTAATCACCTGAACTTCTAAACAAACCTGCTCTGGTGTATAAATTTATAGCCCGGCCAATTATATAGACCGGGCTATTTTTTGATATAGCTTTAAATGAACAGACTTTAAGTGTTAATCAGCCCAGGCTTCGGCATCATCAAACACTTCGGTAAAATCTATTGAGTTACCGTCTTTGCTCACTTTAGCTTCATATTGTATCTGTTGATCCGGGTCTTCCCTTTCAATCAGATGTCTTGCAAGCTGGTTCACAATTTGTGTTTGAACCAATCTTTTCAGCGGTCTGGCACCATATACGGGATCATAGCCGCGGACCGCAAGCCAGTCTTTCACATGATCAGAGACCGTCAACGTTACGTGATTTTTTCTAAGCATATCATCCAGTCTGCGGAGCTGTATATCAACAATCTCACGTATGTGTGATCTGTCAAGCGGATGAAATACCACAATATCATCGATCCGGTTTAAAAATTCCGGCCGGATGGTTTTTCTCAGCTGTTCCAGCAGTTTATTTTGCAGGTTACTATAGGTCTCATCATCCATTTCACCACCCGATTTCTCAATCTCCTCAGATATCAGATGTGAACCGATATTACTGGTCATGATTACTATTGAATTGGTGAAATTGACGGTAACACCTTTATTGTCAGTCAGCCGCCCGTCGTCCAGCACCTGAAGCAGGATATTAAACACATCGGGATGTGCCTTTTCAATTTCATCCAGCAGAACTACCGAATAGGGTTTCCTCCTTACGGCTTCCGTTAGCTGGCCGCCCTCATCATAGCCTACATAGCCGGGAGGGGCTCCAACCAGCCTGCTCACGCTGTGTTTCTCCATATACTCGCTCATGTCGATTCGAATCATTGCGTCTTCATCGTTAAACAGGAAATCGGCGAGAGAGCGTGCAAGTTCAGTTTTACCCACACCGGTAGAGCCCAGGAACATAAATGAACCAATGGGACGCTGTTCATCCTGCAGGCCAGCCCTGGATCGGCGTACCGCATCCGAAACGGCTTCAATTGCCTGATTCTGTCCAATCACCCGTTTATGAAGTTCATCTTCGAGCTGCAACAGTTTTTTCCGTTCACTCGACAGCATTTTTTGAACAGGAATTCCTGTCCAGCGAGATACAATTTCCGCAATCTCCTCGGCTTCCACCTGCTCCTTCAGCAGGGATCTGCCCTCTTGCACTTCATCCAGTTTCTTCTTGGTATCTACGAGATCCTTTTCAAGCTGTGAAATTGTTCCATAGCGAAGTTCGGCCACTTTATCATAGCGCCCTTCCCTTTCGGCTTTGTCAGCCTCATTCCGGGCTGTTTCAATTGCCTGCTTCATCTCCCTGGTTTTCTGAATGAAGCCTTTTTCAAGATCCCATTGTGCCCTCATTGATTTGCGTCTCTCTTCCAGATCGGCCAGCTCTCTTTCATTGCTTTTCAGTTTCGCCTCGTCTTTCTCCCGTTTCAGCGCCTCACGCTCTATCTCAAGCTGCCGGATCTGACGCTCAATGCTATCCAGTTCTTCGGGCATGGAATCAATCTGAAGCCGCAATCTGGAAGCTGCTTCATCTATCAGATCGATAGCTTTATCGGGAAGGAACCGATCAGATATATATCTGTGTGAAAGTTCCGCAGCGGCAACGATAGCGGCATCCGTAATCCGAACTCCGTGGTGCACTTCATAGCGTTCCTGAAGGCCTCTTAATATTGATACAGTATCTTCTACACTCGGTTCACCCACAAAAACGGTTTGCAGCCGGCGCTCAAGTGCTTTGTCTTTCTCAATGTATTTTCGATACTCAGTAAGTGTTGTTGCCCCAATAGCATGCAGTTCACCACGGGCAAGAGATGGTTTCAGGATATTGGCCGCATCCATCGACCCTTCTGTTGCACCGGCACCTACCAGGGTATGAATTTCATCAATAAAGAGAATCATTTCACCCTCAGAATCATTAATCTCTTTCACAACGGCTTTAAGACGCTCTTCAAATTCTCCCCTGAATTTTGTTCCGGCTACCAGTGCACCCATATCCAGTGCAATAATCCGTTTGGTCTTCAGCCCTTCAGGAACATCTCCCCGTACAATACGAAGGGCAAGGCCTTCCGCAATTGCCGTTTTACCCACACCGGGTTCACCGATTAAAACCGGATTATTTTTTGTTCGCCGGGAGAGTATCTGCATCACGCGCCGGATCTCCTGGTCCCTTCCAATTACAGGGTCCAGTTTGTTCTTTTCGGCAAGCTCATTCAGATCCCGGGCATACTTTTTAAGCGCCTGGTACCGGCTCTCGGCGTTTGGGTCATCAACGGTTTGAGTACCGCGGACATCTTTTAATACTTCCAGGACTTTATTCTTTGTAACTCCTTCGCTTTTTAAAAGTTCACCGGCTTCATTTTTAGTACCCAGAATTCCCAAGAGAACATGTTCGGAACTGATGTATTCATCACCCAGGTCCGAAGCTTCCTGTTGGGCCGAATCGAAGAGTGCTTTTGTATTGTTCGAAAGGTATTGGCCCGACACCGACGCACCTTTCACAACCGGAAATGAAGCCATCTGTTTTTTTAACTGCTCCTTGATTTTTGGCAGCCCTGCACCAATCTTTTTCAGAATGGTTATAACAACATTTTCGGCGTCGTTTAACAACGACTGTAAAATATGAGTGGGCTCTACAGCCTGATGATTACTGTTTTGAGCAAGTTCCAAAGCCGCCTGTACAGCTTCCTGTGCCTTAATGGTAAATTTATTAAAATTCATATCGCTCCTTTTGATTTTACTTTTACCATATAAAAAGCTAAAACCATACCCTTATAGTTCGGTATGTCGGAATTGCAGAAGCGTGAACGAAGAGACACTGTTATGGCGTAAATTCCATAATTCATGTCATGGAATTGACACTTTGTTGTCAATAATTCAAAAAAAATCCGGCTGGTTCATATTCATTTCTGAATTGAGAACCAACCGGATGTATGTGGTTTACAGATAAAACTTATTGTTTCACTGTTCCATAGGTATGCACAAATATCGGTAC
>JBBDMD010000136.1:0-7509 GCA_040878515.1 Balneolaceae bacterium
CAGATATTGATACAACCCTGAAAATTTTTTCATTGGAAATATATGTCCCTTCGGTAATGGAGCAACGTATCCCGGTGAATAACTAATTCTAAAAATACTTCCTTATGATATGATTTTTACAAGGGCTAACATTCTGCCGGCTTGTTCGCGTTCTCTTCTGAATGAATAAAAACGATTGTCATCATATGTGCACTCCTCCGAGCAGTAAATGTTTTCTTCCAAAACCCCGCCCTGATGGAGCTGATGGTTGATATAATTTTTTAAATCTACATGAGGTTTTGAATAAGAAACCCTGTCAACAAAGGCATCCGGAAATTTTTCTGCAACTTCTTCCCCTACTTCAAAATTCTTCAAAGATATACAAGGACTTATATAAGCCAATGTATGCTTTAAGTTTACAGGTTTTATCTCCATCATTTCTAAACCCTTGTTTATGATTCCTGCAGCTGCACCTTTCCATCCGGCATGAAAAGTTCCTATTGTTTTTGAAACCGGATCAGCAACAATTACGGCTGCACAATCGGCCACTTGTATCCCAAGTGCAAGGCCTCGATTGTTTGTGATTAATCCATCCGTACCGGGATACAATCCCGGTTTATCCACTCTTTCGATATGAGTGCCATGTACCTGCTGTGCAGTTGCAATGTGATTGGGATCCCATCCTATATGATCTGCCAGTATCCTGATATTACGCCCTACCTTTTCGCTGGCTGAGAGTGTATTGATACCAAGATCCAGCCCCGGAATTGTTCCTTCCGGATTTACAGTATCTCTATTGGCTTCTGTAAACAGTGCCTCAAATACATTCGTGTTTTGGAACAATCCGGGATAAATCAGCTTCATTGATTTGAATTAAAATACTCCATAAGCTTATTTCTGACCTTCATAAATGGGAATTCTTTTCCGGTCCAAAGCTGAAAAGAACGGTCTCCCTGATAAATGAGCATATCAAGGCCATTTATCGGTGTACCGCCAGCCTCTTCCGCAAGTTCCAGGAATTTAGTGCGAATAGGATTATAAATTAAATCATAGCAGATTTTATCTTTTAATAAAGCAGATTCATCTTTCGAAAGTATTGAATCATCAGTATTCGGGGCCATACCTACAGGGGTACAATTAATGATAATTGAAGACTCCACTGCAAAAGCGTGCCAATTTGAATAACCAACTGTTTGGGTTAATACATCCTCATTAGCCCTGTTGTGAAACGAAGGATTCCTTGATACAAAGACAACTTCATCTACACCCGCATTGATCAAGGAATGATACACTGCTTTGCTGGAGCCGCCGGTACCAAAAATAATAGCCCTGCCGCCCTCAAGCATATCCAAATATGGCTCAAGAGGCTTTAAAAAACCATGAGAATCTGTATTGTATCCGGTTAAGTGACCCGGTTCTTTAACAATTGTGTTTATGACACCCATTTCCTGAGCTGTGGCATCAACAGAATCAACCAAACTTAATAAATTCTCCTTATAGGGAATGGTAATATTACAACCCCTGAACTCAGAGTTATTACACCAGGAAATGAAACTTGTCAATTCGTTGGGCAAAAGATTAACTGCATGGTATTCTGCATCTATCCGATGATGCCGCAGAGCCGTGTTATGCATTACCGGCGATAGTGAATGTTCGATTGGGTTCCCCACTAATAAAAAGTGGGGTTTTTTAGAATTTTCAGAGACTTTAAAATCCTGAAATGAATATGCCATGAACGGAAAGTCTGTTGTTAATCTCAGGCCTGCAAAAAAAATGCGCCCCGAAGAAATCTTCAGACCGCATTTAATTCGGTAACGAAAAATATAGCTGACTAAACAGTTACTTCACTTTCAGATTCCGTTTTTTCTTCAACGGTTTCATCTTTAAATGTGTTTGATTCAGCCAGATTCTTAAACTTTTCGAGATCTTTTTTCAATTGATCGGATAATCCTTCTATGAAGTTTGCCAGGTCTTCCTCGGCATCACCGAAAAATGTACGATAATCTAAAGAAAAGTCAACCCGAGTACGTTCGCCGTTATTAAGAGGAGTGAAACGAATTGTGCCCGTCTGATTTAAATTACCATTAATGGTAATCCAAGCAAACCGGGTATTTCTTAAGTTATCAATTATATTTGTAGTCCATTGAAACTCCTCGCCTCCAATGTTTGTTATGTAATCGAATGTTTGGGAATTGATTTTTTCAACTTTATCGATTCTGTCGAGAAATTTAGGAAAGTGAACGGGATTGCATAACAATTCGTAAACTTTGGCTAAAGGTAAGTCTACTTCGATTCTTTCGTGCGCCATAGTATGATATGCTTCGAAAATGAAAAGTTTTAATTCAGATTTGATGTGATGTAGATTGCTTGATAGAGCTTATCCACAATGCAATAAATTTAAGCATATTTTGATTAAGCTTCAATCACTTTGAAAATAAACATTCATTTTAAAGGATATATTTTTCTTGAAAACTTTTGCTTCACCGTTTCTGCTCTTATTGCTTCTCTCTTTATGCATCAACGATAGCTCTAACGGCCAGTTTTTAATTAATGGCCTCTATCAAAATTACAATGCATTTCAAACAACACCGGACCATGAACTGCTTGCCGGAAGAAACCGCTTGCGATTAAAATTAAATAATTCATTGGATGTGGGTGGGCTTTATGCAGAATCAGACCTTATTCATCGCTATACGGAATCCGAAAATATTGAAATCCAGCTAAGAGAAATTTACTTAGACTGGTATTTTGATAACCTGGATCTTCGTATAGGTAAACAGACAATAATCTGGGGAAGGGCTGATGGCGGATTTATAACCGATATCCTCTCCCCTGTGGATCTCAGAGAGTTTTTAACCCAATCGCCTTCTGATCTCCGGTTTGGTATTACAGCTATCAATGCTATACACTATTTTGGGGCTAATTCCCTTCAACTTATTGTAAGCCCGACATTTCAAAAAGATCTGCTGCCGGCTCAGGAATCCCCGTGGTTTCCGGTTCAAACCATCGATTCTCCATTTCCATTACAGTTTACAGACGATCCGGAACAACCAACAGCCAAAAATGTCCAGGCAGCAGCGAAATACAGTCTCAGATCTCCAAATAATATAGACTTAGACCTTTCTTTGCTTTATTGGACGCATCCAATGCCGGCATATGCTTTAACCATTAATCTCATCAACTTTCCAGGCGGCCCTTCAGTTACGCTACAGGAAACCTATCAGCCCTCTCCCATGGCTGGAATCTCACTTGCATGGAGCGCACATCCCAACTGGCTGATCAAATCAGAATCACTTTTTGTATACGAGCGTCTTTTTACTTTTTTGCCTATTCCGGTAAACCGTCTTGAACAAGCACTTGATGATTTACCCACAGCGTTACAGGTCCTCCAGGAGTTTGAATTCAGAGATGACGGATACCTGCTAACAAAACCGTGGCTGCAAAACATGCTTGGAATTCAAACCACCGTTCAGAAAACAACAATCAGTGCACAGGCTTATCTGGAAACAATTTTCAACTATGAAGACAGAATTTTATCGCAGCAAATCTTTCCCTATGCAACACTGTTTGCCACAAGATCTTTTTTAAGAGACCGTTTACAGGCCACCACCGCAGGAAGGGTTAATTTTTATGCAAAGGATTACTGGATTCAACTTCAGGCAACCTATGATCTCGCAGATGATCTGGAATTTACCTTAGGCACAAATCTTTTTGGAGGAAATTCAGTCTCCCCCTTTTACGGACACTTTACATTTAATCAATTCCGGGAGAACAGTTTCTTATTTTCAAGATTTGCGATCTATTTTTAAAAATTTGGAATGTATAGCTGGCATTATCAGTTAGCATCATCAACCATTTAAAAGTTTAATAACTGTCTGCTTGATACGCTTCGGTGAATTTATTTTAGCCAATCCACGATGGATATTGTTTTGTATCGCATTTCTGGCATTTATTTCTATCTATCCCGCTTCAAATATCAGAACGGATTTTAACCTGGAGGGATTTTATCCGCAAAATGACCGGGTAATAGAAGATTACCAGCTGTTGGAAGATGAATTTGGCAGGGATGACAATACGATTATCATAGGATTTAAAAGTGATTCCCTGTTTACCATACCGGTTCTGCAGGATTTAAAGGCGCTCACAAATAAGCTTGAATCTATTGAATATCTGAATGATGTACTCTCTGTCTGGAACGCCAATGATATCATAAATAATCAGGGTACCCTCTCTTTTGAATCCTATCTTGAAGAAGACACTTATCAGATGGTAAATCTGAATACAGTAAGAGAGAGATTGACAAACGATCCATTTTTGAGGGATGCACTCATCAACCCCGCCGGCAGTGTAACCGCAATCGTACTCCAGATTGATGAAGATCATAACACTTATTCTAACAGAAATATTATCATCGATCAGATCGATACTGTTTTATCCGAATATCGAGGTGATTATGAATTTCACATATCCGGAATCCCCTATTTCAGAAATCAGTATGTAAATTTATTAAATGGAGAAATTGTCATGTATATCTCCATCTCATCTGTCTTAATCATTTTGCTGTTATGGTATCTCTACCGGTCTGTTTGGGGTGTTCTTTTTCCAATGATTATTGTATGGATTACACTTCTTTTTACCATTGCGCTAATAGAGCTGACCGGTGGTTACCTTGAAATTATGAGCAGTACAATAGCCCCGATTTTGCTGTGTGTTGGAGTTGCAGATGCCATTCATATGATTTCGAAATATGATGATAACAGGGAATCAGGGATGGAGAAAAGAAAGTCGATCCTTGAGATGCTAAATACATTGGGGAGCGCAACGTTTTTAACCAGTATAACCACCGCAATTGGGTTTGGAACACTACTTTCAAGTACCGTTGTACCCATGCAGCGATTTGGAATTTATACCGCTGTTGGAGTACTGCTGGCTTTTGTAATAACAATTCTATTTTTGCCCACAGCCCTGTCACTGTCGGGAAAAAAGAGAGTTTTTGATGAAAAATCAGGGTCACTCTACTTAAAATTAAATAAATGGCTTCAAACGGTATCTGCAGTAAACCGCCTGCATTACAAAAAAGTTATTGGAATTGGATTATTAGGCACCGCTTTGATGGCAATAGGTATCAAAAATATTGACGTAAATGGCAGGGTTTTTGACGATTTAGGCGAAGAATCCACACTTATTCAGGACAGTAAATTTTTTACTGAAAACCTGTCTCCTCAGTTTCCATTGGAATTTATTATTAACACACATAACCCTGATGGTGCCCTCAGCGCAGATCTTAATGAAAGGGTTGTAGAGTTCGAAAAGCAGTTGAAAAAATATCCGGAAATTGAACGGGTTGTCGGGCTTCATACTCTGATCAAAGAAATTCACGGAGTGATGCAGGGCAATGGAGAACAATCATTAAGTGAACTTCCGGAATCTGATTCATCAATTGCTCAATATATACTACTGCTGGAAATTAATGAGGCTGAAGAGCTCTATAATTTTGTAGACTTTGACTATCAAAAGTTACGGGTTACCGCATTTACAACGGATGCGGGCTCCAAACGAATCAACGAGATCAGGGAGGGAATAAACCGGGATATAGATTCTTATTTTCCGGATGAAACCGTTACCGTAACAGGAACTACAATACTCAGTGCGGATCTTACGGATAAAATCGTGTACTCGCTTGGGTGGAGTATTTTATTGGCTATAGTTGCTATCACTTTGATAATGGCACTATTATTCAAAAATCTTAAACTTGTATTTATTGCTTTAATTCCGAATATCCTGCCGTTGGTGATTGTGGCCGGTATCATGGGGTATCTGAATATTGATATAAAACCATCTACAGCTGTTATCTTTACCATTGCTCTTGGGATTGCTGTGGACGACAGTATTCACTACCTGGCCAGGTTCAGGATTGAATACCTGAAAAGAAAAGCGATGTTTCCCTCATTAGCAGCTACAACCATCCGGACAGGCAGGGCTATAATTATTACAAGTCTGATTCTGTTGGCCGGATTCGGAACACTGATCAGCAGTGAATTTTCTTCAACTACCATGATGGGAGTATTGGTCTGTGCAACCATTTTTTCAGCACTGATTGCTGACCTGTTTATTCTGCCTTCTCTCTTCTACTGGCTGAAACCAAAACTTACGATTTCCTGAAATTCTCAATGATTTCAACAATCTCAGACTGTATGTTCTCCGGAGATTTCATTGCATTTAAAACATTAAATCGTTTCTCAGTAGCTGCAAGGTGATCATAACCTTGTGTAACTCTTTGATAAAAGTCATCCCCGGAACTTTCCATTCTGTCTTTCTGAAGATTTTTAGTTCGCTTTTTGGCTTCAACCGGAGAAATTTTCAGGTAAAAGGTTAAATCGGGTACGGTTTGATGCGAAGCCAGCTTGTTTATAATATGAAGTTTATCCAGTTTCAACAGTTTCCGGCCATACCCCTGATATGCTGTAGTTGAATCGTAATAACGATCCAGAATTACCACTTCTTTATTTTCTAACCGCGGCAGTATTTTTTCTGTGATGAGTTGTGACCGTGCTGCAGAAAACAACAGGAGTTCCGTAACAGCATTCATTTCATCGGTTTCGTGAAGTAACAAACTTCTGATTCTTTCAGAAATTTCTGTTCCGCCGGGTTCACGATACACAGAACATTTCCGGCCCTTCGAAGAAAAATAACCTTCCAAAAGTTTTATTTGTGTGGATTTACCACACCCATCAATACCTTCAAATGAAATTAGCAATGTTTGAATAATTGATCAGTTAAAATCGTCCATTAAGGATACCGGTTCTTTGGGCATCACTACTGCCATGGCAAGATAAGCAATTATTGCACTTCCTGAGCTGATAAATACGGCAATCAGGAAAATGACACGAACCATTGTAGAACTTATACCGAGGTGTTTGGCAAGACCGCCGCACACACCGGCAATTTTTTTGTCGGTTCTGGATTTCATTAATTTACCGGACTGAGGTATTGAGTATCTTTTGGCAAACTTACTCCGGCTTTTCTTTTCATTGCTGCTGTATAGAAAATCATCCAGCTTGTCGTAAGTAGCCTGTACTTTAACCTCTTCGCGCTTCTCCAACTCTTTTTTCTCTTTATTAAATGTAAACATACTTAGTACAGATAATCCCAACAATACTCCTCCCACATAAGGTGCAAGCTTCATTATGGTTTGCATGATCGAAAAGCCTGTAAACCCTAAAAACTCAGTGCCAATCGTATAGCCTACAAATGCAAACGAAAACAGGACAAGCCCTAAACCTGAGATAGTTGTTGCATTCCAGATACTCTTTTTGGGCTTTTTCTCTTTATCTTCAAGGAATTCCTGGAGCGTTGAATGCAGATCCTGATCAGAAATGGAAAGAGTACTATCTATCGTTTTTGTATTCATGATTCTTAAAATGTGATTGTTTTAAAAATACATTACGGAATAAAACTTTATCAGTTACAGATAAATGTCATCTGATAACTTCTGATTCTGTTATTAACACATCAAGTGGAACATCAAAT
>JBBDMD010000136.1:7609-23636 GCA_040878515.1 Balneolaceae bacterium
ACGCATGAGGATAACAATCCGTTTTCCCCCATTTTGGGAACCTGCACCTCTTTTCCGGATTTCAGGCCGGCTTTAATAAAGTTATGTGTATATACTTCATTCCTGTCATTCATCGATACATAACAATGGATGACTTCTGCATTTTCGTAACTGGCTGATTGTACCAGAGTTTGAATAATGGATTCACTCAGGCTTTCAACAATTTCAGGGGATAACGCGTCCCGGATTTTAAGATACTGTTTTCTTACTTGTTCTTTCTCAAGATTGATTGACATAATTGATTGCTACAGGTGCAAAATTTTATGCGTATCAGCCTTTTCATCCTGCATTTTAACAAGCATCTGATCCCAGATATCAAGTCCGTATTTATTCATGATATAGATCAGGGAAATCTCCCGTTCCTGTAAATTACCATTCGGGAAAAGGCTGTTTTTGATTTTATGAATTCTGTTTAACTGAATTTTTTCCTGCTCTTTCAGCGACCGGTAACTTTTACCTTTCAATTTGTCAAGTTCTGTAAAAAATACGGATTCCGCCTTGCCCACACTACCTTCCAGTGTTGAATCGATCCGGCTGATTTCCTGCTGATGTTTATTTGTAATGGTTTCTATCTCCTCTTTCCACTCATTGAATAATTTCTCAAGATCAAACTGTTCTGTCGATTTTATGTACTCACTTTCGAGATCTTCAATCCTGTTATTATACTCTTCAATAGAAAAAGGCAGTTTATCCATAATGCGGTCGATTCCGGATTCTATAATGGTAGCACTGAATCGCGGTGAAATAACCGGCATCTCCAGTCCGAAAATAGTGTATAAATTCTTCATCTGAGCGTAGTAGGCGATCTCTCCGGGACCGGCAACATACGATAGTGTTGGCAGCAGACAGTCCTGCAGAAGTGGCCTTAAAAACACATTCGGCGAAAATTTTTCTGTATTCTGTTCAATTTCTTCCAGTAGCTGGGTGTTATCCCAGGATTTCTTCCCATCATCCGTTTTCCAGCGTTTATCTTCATATTCAATTCGGATACGTTCTCCAGCCGGATTTATATAGAAGAGGTTCGACTTCTGGATATAAACCTGTCCGTGATACCCATTCTCTTCAAGTTTCTTAGTTGTGTTTCGCAGCGATTTTTCAATCTGTTCCCTCTCTTTAACGCTATGCATTAATGGAGTCTTCAGATGTCTTTTGATATTCACATCCCTGCTACCTGCCAGTACAAGCCCATATTTACCAAATAAATGAAGGATAAATTTTCCAAAAGCCCGGTCAACTCTCACTCCTTCCGCATAACAGTTGTTGAGAATCTTCCATAAATCCGGTGTAAAATCGGTCTCGCTTAATGCATTTTTAACCTGACTCCTGAATTCGTCAAAAGAGGAATTTAGTATTATATCGGCTGCCATCAGGCTTTTATCAGAACTTGTATTAAATAATAATTCTTCCAGTTCATCTGTTTGGGGAATCCCAATTTTTGAGATCTCCTCCACATCATGATCTTCATCAGCAAGCCAGAATACGGGGATGATCTTTCGATTATATTTTTTCTCCCATTCTGAGGATAAAGTTATGGTCCTCAAAATTTTATAGATAGTAAACAACGGGCCGCCATAAAGCGTCAATTGCTGGCCGGTAACAACGGCAAGTGTGTTATTATCGGCCAGCTTCTCAATATTGTTCAATGTTTGCGGAGGGGCATCAAACTGTTGATTGTATTCCGACAGGAGTTTAACAGTGAGTGATCGATCACCTTTAAATTCAAAGGAGTTTATTTTATTATCCAAATCATGATCAGATAATGGATTGCAGGAAAAGAACTGCAGTATATCATCTTGTTGCTGAATATAATTTTTAAAGAGTGAAGTAAATGGAAGAGAGTTAAATGAATATTGAGTACAATCCACGTTAGCCTTTCAATTTATTAATTTGGTCCCTGACTTTTGCTGCTTTTTCGTAATTTTCGGTATCGATTGCTGTTTTTAGTTCTTTTTCCAGTTCTTCCATTTTCGACATTTCCGGTGAATCTGCCGGCTGTTTTTCAGATTTTTTACTCTCTCCTCTCGTATCTTCAGTAATAATACCGGCTTCATCAAGTACTTTTTGATTTACAAAAATGGGAGCTCCGAAACGAATGGCCAGCGCAATTGCATCACTCGGCCTGGCATCAAGTTCCACATTCTCTTTATCTCTCTTATAATGGATCTGGGCAAAAAATGTGCCTTCACTCAGATCATTGATTATGATTTTTTCAATGTCAGAATTAAAACTTAACACCAAATTTTTCAATAGATCGTGTGTCATCGGGCGCGGAGGTTTTATGCTCTCCAGCTCCAGAGCTATAGCCTGTGCCTCAAAAGTTCCAATAATAATTGGCAACCTTCTATTGCCCTCAATTTCAGATAGTATAAGTGCATACGCTCCCCCACTGCTCGGGCTCGTGGAGAGGCCTAATATGTCCATTCTTATATTCTGCAAAGATTTCTCCTTATTTTGATAGAGTTTTAATATTCAACACAATAAAGGTAACTATTTTTAGAGTTTGCATAAACTGAATTAATGAATCCGTTACATTTTTTGCACATCAACGGATATGAATAATTACCTATTATATTTTTAACTGAAGGTAGTCCAAATAGAAAGATGTAAAACACGAACAAGATGTTGGTTTTAATTTTTAAGAATAGTATCGTTAGGGTGATAGTTTTATAACGTATATTTGTTGTTGAACAATAAATAAAACGATTTTATAAAAGTTAATTCATTTGTTTTGACTGTATCAATAAGTACCAAAAAAAATCCAAGGACCGGCAATCCTATGACGGTTATATCCGGAATTAAACATAATCCGCAGGTAATTGAAAAGCTCGCAAAGAAATTAAAAAGTTCGTGTGGGGCAGGCGGGCACGTTAATGGCAAAACGATTACGATACAGGGAGCCCACCAGGATAAAGTTGAATCTATCCTGGAAAATGAAGGATATACTATAAAATAAAACAGACAGAATATTGCGCAGGTTTTAACTGCTTCGATATGTAACGACTAAGTGGAATGTAAATGCTAACTAACCAAATGGACCCAAAGGTGAACAGCGATCGCAAGAAGATTTTATTGGTAGAAGATGATGGTGTTCAGCAGATCATCATGGAAAGGTTTATTCATAAACTGGGACATACCGTTCTGGCCACAGTATCGGAAGGGGAAGCTGCCGTTAAATCTGCTCTCAAACTAAAAGGTGTTGATTTGATTATCATGGATATACGGCTGGGTGATGACCTTGACGGAATTGACGCCATGAAAAAAATCAGAAAGCAATCGAACGTGAAAGTGATCTACGTTACAGGAAATTCTGAACCTGTAACACGTACAAGAGCAAAAGACACTAAATATGAGGCGTTCATTGAAAAACCCATTACTCCGGATAAGCTTGAAAAAGCGATCAGTGAAGCCTTTCAAACATAATTGATTTTTTTACGTGTAAACTACTTAATTTATTGAATTAAGTAGTTTACACTCGGATTATATGTACTACTTTTTAAGAATTCATCGCTTTATTCTCCTCTCTTTTTTCATTTTTATAACTCCGTTTACCCTGGTGGCCGAAGAATTAGTGTTCACTCCCGATAGTGATTCGCTTAAGGTCGGGCTGGTTCTGAGCGGAGGCGGTGCAAAGGGAATCGCTCACATTGGAATTATCAAAGCCTTAGAAGAAGCCGGTGTACGGATCGACTATATTACCGGAACAAGTATGGGCAGCCTGGTTGGCGGATTATACGCAATCGGCTACAGCTCCGATCAGCTCGAAGAGATCGCTCTTTCGAATAACTGGCAGGATCTGTTTTCAGAAAAAGCCGATCGCAAGTACATTTCCAACTACGAAAAAATTCAAGACAGCCGTACGAACATCTCCTTTCCAATTACTGAGCGTGGTTTAAATTTGCCTTTGGGTGTTATCACCGGCCAGAATATCTATACATTTCTTTCCCGTCTTACCTGGCATGTTCATGGCACAGAAAAATTCAGCTATTTCCCGATCCCATTTGCATCGGTAGCCACTGTTTTGGAAACGGGTGAACCCAAAGTTTTTAAATCGGGCTATTTACCCGATGCCATTCAGGCCAGTATTTCGGTACCCTCGGCCATTGCCCCCCACCGAATTGCGGATACACTTTACATTGATGGCGGTATTTCCCGGAATCTTCCGGTACAGGATGTAATTGATATGGGGGCCAACTATGTTATTGCCGTTGATATTTCAAATCCGCTGGTGCCCCAGGATAGTTTAAATTCATTTGCTGAAATCATGAATCAAACTGTAGGGTTTCGTATTAACGACAGGAACTTTGAACAGGGAAAATTAGCAGATCTTTTAATCAGGCCGGGACAAATCGAAGGCTTTACTATGGCCGACTTTAACAAAACAGAGGAATTACTGAAGATCGGCGATGAGATCGGCCAAAAGCATATCGAAGAGTTCAGGCAAGTGGCCGCTCAACAAACTACCCCCCCACCTCCAAGGCCCGGAATTGGTGAAATAGGTAGTTTACCCATGAACAGGGTTATCATAGAGGGGAATACACTTTTGGATGATGAATTTATATTAAGAGAACTGGATTTTACGCCGGGCACACGTTTATCACCGGATATTATTGAAGACAGGGTGACCAAACTGTTCAGTTCCCGTTTTTATGAAACCGTTACATACCGGGTAATACCGGACACCTCTTACTTTTATAACCTTCAGATAAACATCAAGGAAAATGAAAATGACATCTTTAAGGTAGGCCTTCGTTATGAAACTAAAACGAAAGCCTCTATCCTTCTGGAAGCAAATTTCAGAAACCTGCTGCATAAAGGTTCCAATACCCATTTTGAAGCTCGGTTAGGCAGTAAAATGGAATTTGCAGCAGACCATATCTACTACGGTGCATTAGGGTCCAGCCTGGCGCTTTTAACAACCGTTCAATTCCAGGCTGAGGAAGTAGAATGGTTTGAACTTAAAAGGCGGGTTTCAAGTTTTTCGAATGAAGTTTTAAGAAGTGAATTATCTGCCGGAAACTATTTCAGCCAGCAAAATTTATTTACGATCGGCCTGAGAAAGGATTTTCAGTGGCACAGAAACAGAATAAATGTGGCGGGTATTGAACCTGTATCTGAAAATTATCATGCACTATTTGCCAGGTACAGATTTGATTCCTTAAACAGAAAATCATACACAACTGAGGGACAAAGAATTGTAGCCGAAGGATTCTACAGCGACTCGAAATTTTTTAGTCCGTTAAATTTCACAACGGCATCATTACACTGGAATGGATTTTATGAACTATCCGGCACAATTACTCTTAAAAATAGCCTATATGCAGGATATTCAACAGGCAGTGAACTTCCCTGGGATTACTGGTACTCGCCTAACAGGTATGAATCGCAGCGTGGATTTATCCGGTACGGAGGTTTTGAGAGGTATGAGATATCCAACAGAAATATACAAATAGCTTCACTTGGCCTGCAGCTTGAACCTTTTTATCACAGATTTATTAGTCTTGATTTTTTTGCAGGGCGTACACTTGATGATTGGACATTTGATATTCAGCCGGGTGATATTAATTTCAGCACTTCATTGAGTGTAGGAGCCTTAACTATTCTTGGGCCATTACAGGCTATATTGTCTACAAGTAAGCAAAATCCATTTCTTTTTGAAATACAAATTGGTTACCAGTTTTGAAAAATCAAAATATTATAGAAAAACAACTGCAGAATATAAAAGAAGAGCTGAAGGAATCGCCGGAAAGTGCAAAGCTTTTGCATGATCTGGGTGTCGGCTATTTCCTGTTGGGCCAATATGGAAATGCTGTCATACAATTAAAAAAAGCCCTTAAACAAGATCCCAAAAAGGTTTCATATCATTTTAACCTGGCAAATACTTATTCAGAAAATGACCAGCCTGAACTTGCCATTCAGTCGTATTTGGATGCATTAGAACGGGATCCGGGGCACGTACCGTCATTAAATAATTTAGCTGATGCCTACGAATTATCCGGACAACCGGAGAAGGCACATGAACTCTTCCAGTATATAGTAAAACTGGAACCCAATACTCCACTGCCTCACTTTAATCTGGGGAATTTCTTTTTGAGGCAGAATCAACACATTGAGGCTGCTAAATGCTACGAGGAGGTATTAAGAATAGACGAAACATTTACTGATGCCTACTATAATATCGCCTGGATACTGTATAAGGCAAAAGCTTTTGAAAAATCTTTATACTATGCAGAAAAAGGGTTAGTAATTGAAGATGATCACAACGACCTGCTTCAACTGGTACAATCTCTTAAGAAAGAACTCAGTCGGTAATTAACTCAGCAAAATCATTTGCCTTGTTTCTTTGAGTGGTTTCTCTTTCGAGTTCCAGGGCAAATCGGGCGACCATTCTTTGATCAAAATTTTTCCCGGTTTTTGCGACCGGCATCCTGTAGTAAAGATCTCTTATCACCTTGCTTTCCTGAACATTTTTCTGCAGTTCAGGTGTATTAGAGAGATACTCTTCGAACGATTTTACTTCTGCTACGGATAAATTTTGATCAATATAATCCAGTATAAAATCGCGGATTTGGTGTTCGTTGGTTTGTTTTGAAAACATGAGGTATGAATTTCTGTGTTTGGTAACAAAAATTCATACCACAATGCGTCTAAAAAGTTTCCGATTTTACAAAATCACCCAAAATATCCTGCAGCTGCTGTCTGCCGCGGTTAATTCTGGATTTCACGGTACCCATCGCAGTACCGGTAATATCGGCGATTTCCTCGTAGGTTAATTGTTGTATATCCCGCAGTACAATCACCTCTCTGAAATCTTCATTAAGCTCTAAAAGGGCCTTTTCAAGTTCAGATACACACATCTTTACGTGAAGAGAATCATCCTGAAGAATCGCATTATCTTCTATTACGAAATCCCTTGAATCAGGATCCGATTCATCAGCATGCATGGAAATTGTGGTCATTCTCTGCTTTTTCTTATACATGGTTTTCGCAAGATTAAGCGCAATGGTGTACATCCATGTGGATAATTTTGCAATTCTCTCGTACGAATGACGGCTTCTGTAGACTCTGAGGAATGTTTCCTGAACAAGATCTTCACAATCCTCGTGATTGTGAGTATATCTGAAGAGAAAGTTGTGAAGCCGGTCTTTATATCGATTTACAATGATGTCGAAAGCTTGAATTACGCCAGCTTGTAATTGCTCCATAACATCTTCGTCCGACATTTGGTGCAGTTGTGCATTCGTAGTTGCTTTCATGATAGTACCCCGTTATTCTAAGTTGCTGTTTACGCAACATCGAATCAGCCGATGATGCGCTTAATCAGCAGGAGAAAAACGGATGGGATATCTAATGTGCTAAATCCTTTTGCCGCTCTGTCTGCATCCAGAAGAGCTTCAAAAATTTGTGGCATCTCAGACAGATGAAACCGGGACGCTTCGGCCCACTGAGCATTAAAAACAAAATTGTTCTTAATGCCTAAAGAGTCTTGAACCTGTTGTTTGCTCAATCCCTTCTCGGTTAATCTGCAAATTTGCCAGATGTTACCAAACACATTGTAAAAGAACCCCACGGTTTTAAATATTTCTCCCGCGTTGTTATTACTTTTAAGCAACATTTGTTCCATTATGGTGAGGGCACTCTCTAAATCTCTGTCAATTATGGCATCTTTAAGCTCAATGACGCTGTAATCGCGATATGAACCGCTAATTTTTTTTACATCATCAATAGTGATGTTCTCCCGGGTGTCTACAAAAGTGCACAGTTTTTCTATTTCTGTAGACAGTAACTGCAAATCCTGTCCTACAAGCTGAGACAGAATCTGTGCAGCCTGGGGTTCAAAATTTTTACGATAACTGTGCCGGGCCCAATCGGCTATCCAGTCAGGAAGTTTATAATCCGGCAACGGATCAAAACCATATATCCCAAACTTTTTGTTTGAAGGTTTTAATAGTTTTCCGACTCCCGTTCTTCCATCCGGAGTTTTTTTATCAATCAAACATAGGACAGTTGAAGGATTTGGATTATTTAGGTAACCTTCAAAATCCTGAATTGTTCCATCCTCGGTTTTTTCACCTAATTTTAGAAAATCACGAACTATCACTACTCGTTTCTCTGCCATCATCGGATAGCTTCTTACAATACCTAAAACCTGACCGGGTGAAGACTCTGCTCCATAGATCAGATCGAAATTAAAATCCTTTTGATCATCCGGCAAAAGCTTTTCAATTTCGTCCTGAAGCAGGTCAATAAAAAATGTTTCCTCGCCATATAAATAATAGACAGGCAATATCCTTTCGGGATTTTTAATGGCTCTGTACGCCTCTCTGAAGTAATCAATACTTGTTTTTTTTGCCACTCTTACCGCTCAAACTTTTATTTTATTCAATTCTTTCGATTGTATGTTTGCATTACTATTACAGATGCCTGAAAAAAATCCGATACATGAAAACGGAAATAAGAACAAGGAGGTTATTATATTTCCCATTTTAAAGCAGGTCTGATTATAGATTTTGCTGAATCCATTGCAGGGTATCTACTCCGTCCGGCCTCCACCAAATCGGCGGTTTCTGAGCTATTGAAAGATTCTCAGTTAAAAATTTTCCTCCTGCCTGCAATGGGGTTTCACTGGTAGAATATACGGATTGAATTTCTTTTTCAAATTGTCTGACCAGTTCTTCCAGCTCTGCCCATCCACCTTTTACCCAATGTAAAATAAATTTATCTATATCGATTAATCTACTTTCTTCGATTAAAAAATCATCAAGCCAGGACTGTGAAACACCTGTTGCCTTATTGTACGCAAAATGGTGAAACAGTGAAGGTTCAGGATTTTGATTCTGCGGATTTTTCAGCCAAAACGATTCTACATAATCAGTAAATTCACATTTTTCCGAATCAAGATGAAACGGGGCAACAACAATGGCCACAGATCTGCATCCGGTACCGCCATAACGAAATACGGCCTCGGTAAGAGACCGAAATGTTTCAGGTTTATGATCAGTGATATAGGCGATTGAAAAATGTGCCGTTCGAATGAGTTGTGAGGCATCCGGTTTTGCAATTTGAAGATTTTCAATAATCTCATTCACATTTTCAACCGACTCTCCGGAGCCGGTAAAAAGCACCGCATCTGCATTTGTATCCTCAAAATCCCGTAGCTCCGTTGTCCATCGGATCTTCTGTAATAAACCCAACTTTTGGCACTCTGCTAAAAAGGATTCCAACAGGTACGGATCTTTTTTAGAGAGTTTCCCGAAATAATTATGACCCGATAATAGAACTGCCAATACATCCTGAATTCCCACCAGGGGCAGATTTCCGGCATGCAGACAGACAATTCGTTTGGGTTTATTCGCTAATTTATTAAACCCTGATTTTTCAACCCACTTTAATAAACTGCCCTTATTGATCGATTTTTTTAAATGAAGAATTTGAAACTTGATATCCTCCAGACTGAATAAACCCTCATCAACGGTCTGATCAATCGCTTCCTTGAGCATTGTATTATCAGGTTTCAGCCATTGATCAACAGCCTTTGAAATATTCTCCATTTGTTCTGATGCAGACATCTTACTCCCTTTCAACCAAAAAGTTACAGCCTCTCAGGTCGCTGTTTTTCCAGCGGCCCAGAACCTGGAATTCACCAGAGCTGTTCATCATTCCTTTGTCTTCAGTTAATATGAATGCACATGAATGAACATTTGCCAGGTCGATAATTGCTATTTTACCCTCTTCCCCTGCTCCACATTCAACCGAGGGATTATCTGCTTTCCGGATGGAAACATTCATCCAGTGAGGGGTTTTAAACCATTCATTTCCTATGGCGTAACATTGGCTCAGCAGCTCACACATACCATATTCGGAGTGTATATTCGTTTCGGGCACTTCAAACCCTTCAGCAAGCATTTTTCGCAGCCTGCTCTTCCCTATTTCCCTTCTGTGTGTTTTCATTCCGCCCGTTTCAATAATAGCCGAACCCTGAGGTAATGCACCTGAGTCTGATTCTAACAAATCAACCAGGCCAAATGCAGCCCCGAACAGAAGTATTTTTTTTTCTTCTTTAAGAATGGGCTCAAAGTCTTTTTGCGTGAGTGGTTTGTTCAGAGGTAAAAACCTGCTTAATCGGGATTTATCACTCTTAATCAATTCATTAACCATCCAGATAAGTGAGGATTTCGGGTTGTCGGTATAACCCGGTAAATAAGCAAGAATTGAGTATTCATTGAAAGTAAAGTATCCGGAAAACTCCTTCTGAACGGAGAGCCGGTATAACTCCGGATCAGCAACACAATGCCTGCTGCGTTTTGTCTTTCCCGTTCCGCTGCTTTTGAAACACAAATCAGGTTCAAAACCACCAGTCATCATTATTTTCTCCCTGAATGCCCGAACAGGCAGATGAGGGATTTCAGCGGGGAGCGGATTTGATTCCGGCTTCAGGCCAAACACATCAAAAAAAGTTTGCAATACCCTGTTATGCCGGGCTTGATGCCAATATACTTTCAGGAAACGCTCTTCGAAAGGAACTGAGGCATCAAATATAATTTCTCTCCAGTCAGCAAAATCCATTACTTATTTTCATTATTAAAAAAGAATTCATCAGGTAAAAAACTGATAAGACCACTATTTATTTTGCCTTACTAACCCTTTAGAACCAATATCCTTTCGGTATACACATCCTTCAAATGTCACTTTTTCTATATTTTTATAGCAGTGATCAATTGCATCTTTCAGAGTTGATCCGCTGCCTACAATGCTCAATACTCGCCCACCACTTGTAACCAGTTTGCCATCTTTTGTGTCCGTACCGGCGTGAAATAAGAGGGCATGATCATCAATGTCATTCACACCTGTGATGATTTTGCCCTTATCATATTCCAGAGGATAACCTTTACTTGCAAGAACCACACAACAACGATATTGGTCATCAATTCTGATGGCTTTCTCATCCAGGCGCTGATCCACAGTTGCAATCATAAGATCCAAAAGGTCGTTTTCGAGTGAAGGCAGGATGACCTGGCACTCAGGGTCTCCAAACCGGCAATTATACTCAACCACTTTAGGCCCGTCTGCTGTAATCATCAGGCCTATATACAAGATGCCATGGTAGGCAGATTCTTCCAGCTGCATTCCTGTAATTGTAGGCTCAATAATCTCACTTTTAACCCGGTTAATAAGCTCTTCCGTAACCAGCGGTGCCGGTGAATAAGCACCCATACCGCCTGTATTCAAGCCTTTATCTCCCTCGCCTATTTGTTTGTGATCCTGAGCGTTATGCAGGATATGTGATGTATGGCCATCTGAAATTACAAATATGGAGGCTTCTTCACCATCCATAAATTCCTCTACCACCAGACGTCCTGCTGCTTTACTTAAAGCGGTATCGTTTTTCAGAGTAGAGAGCCTTTTCTTAACCTCATCTTCCGTTTTACAAATAAATACCCCTTTGCCTCCCGCAAGGCCGTCTGCCTTTAATACGATTGGAAAATGATCTTTCGATTGCACAAATTTTAGTGCGTCATCAAATTCGTCTGAACTGAAAACAGCAAAATCAGCCGTAGGAATTTCATATTTGGTCATAAAGTTTTTGGCAAACTCTTTACTACCTTCCAGCAGAGCGGCAGCCTTCGACGGACCAAAAACGGAGATCTCCAGGGTTGTCAAATAGTCGGTAATACCATTTACAAGAGGTGCTTCCGGGCCTACTACTACTAGATCAACAGACTGCTTTTTAGCAAAATTTGCAACAGCCTGAAAATCATTTATATCCAGCGGGACATTTTTCCCGTATGAAGCGGTACCCGGATTACCAGGAGCTATATAAAGGGTATCCAGATTGGCAGATAAAGAAAGCTTCCATGCCAATGAGTGTTCTCTTCCCCCGTTTCCCAGTAATAGTACCTTATATTTATCCATTTATTTATCTATTGATTCGGCAATCGAAATAATTTCATTAAAACTATCCGCATCCAAGCTTGCCCCTCCTATCAGTCCTCCGTCTACATCCGTTTGCAATAAGAGTTCTTCTGCATTTGCCGGTTTCATACTTCCGCCATACAGAATCCGAACCTGGTCGGCCATTACATCACCCCATTTTTCCGCAAGAAACGACCGGATATAGGCATGCATTTCCTGTGCCTGTTCGGGTGTGGCCGTTTCGCCGGTTCCAATTGCCCAGACCGGTTCATAGGCAATCACAAATCTGGATGCATTCTCAGGATCAACTTGATCCACAACTGTTCTGATTTGTCGCTGAACCACATGCTGATGGTCGCCCTCTTTTCGCTGTTCCAGCTTCTCTCCCACGCAAACGATTGGCTTCAGGCCAGCCTTTAACACTTTCACCGTTTTTTTTGCTGTTAGTTCATCAGTTTCATTAAAATATTCACGCCGCTCAGAATGTCCCAGAATTACATATTCACAATTCAGTTCGGTGAGCATCGATGTACTTATTTCTCCGGTAAATGCTCCATTATCTTCAGTGTAAACATTTTGAGCACCTACTTTAAAGGCCGTGTCCCGAAAACGTTTTACAACAAATGGAATAGAAACAAACGGAGGACAAATCAGGGCTTCGGATTTAATTTCTTTATCCGACCAGTGACTTACCATGGCATCTGCAAGATTTTTTGCCTCAACAGGCCCGGCATTCATTTTCCAGTTTCCAGCGATTAGAAATTTTCTCATTGTACAGTTTGATTTTGAGTGATTATTTGCTGCAGACCCTGAACGATTTCATCATATTCGTTACCTATATATCTGCGAATGATTTTACCTTCATTGTTAACTAAAAAACGTGTTGGAACCTGATTTACATTTAATATCTCCACAAGCTCCTGAACATCAATTGAATTTGGTTGAGCCACATCCCAAATCAACCCTCTTTCATCGTAAAATGCCTGGATCATAACATTATTGGCATTTACCGGAATCGTAATTATCTCAAGCCCAAAATTTCTATATATCTGGTAAATCGCAACTGTCCTGTCGTATTGTTCATGGTAGAGCCGGTTATCCAGGCGTGTAATCTCAATTAAAAAAGGGCGGCCGGAAAGATCTTCCGTGGAAATTGTATCCCCATCTAATGTTGCAAACGTAAGAGGTGGGAAAGGTGAACCCGGTGAGAGTACTTCCAGGTCGTATCCAATACTTTCGGCCCATTCCATTGCCTGCGAATTGGATTCGTATTCCTCTCTGAAATTCTCAAGTAATTCATTGGCTTGCCTGGTTCTGGAACTATCATACAGAAGTTCTATCCGATCCATTCTGATACCCATCTTTTGATCGCCCGACGGTGCAATTTGTTCTAACTCATCTAAAAATTGCAGCGCCCCGTCAAGCCCATTCATTCCGGCATAATATTCTGTCAGAACTTCCCTGGTATTTCGCCTTAATGTTTTTGAATTGGACAGATATTCATCCTTGCGGGCAACCATTAACGAATCGTTCCACCCACTCAGCAGGGCAATCGAGGCTTCAGCCGACAGTTTTGATGCAAATGTATCACTATGCTCATCATATACATCCCAATATATGTCACTCCATTTTTCTATCTCAATAGAGATACTGTCTTCCGGGATGGCACCGGCATTTATATATTGAGCAACCCTGTTAAAATTTCTGTCTACCCTTTCAAATGTTTTAAAAACATTATTCTCTTTCGATTCAATTTCGGTCGTTTCATTCATATTTGGCAGTTCACCGTTGATGGTAACCGTATCGTCATCTGCCAGAACAATATTAAAAATTCCAAATGTATTTCTGTTTCTGGAGATAAACAGTGGATAGATATCTGCATGAGGTACCAATGCAGTACCCGAAAAGTGTCCGGTAGAATCCGTAACTGCATAAAAGAGTGTATCTGATCTTTCTCCGGAGGAATCATTTATAGATACCAGTAATTCAATACCCGAATAATTACCACTGCTCTCCAGGTTTTCGTCCACTGTGATAACCCCCTGCAGTACGGTTTTGTTTTCTGATGGTTGTTCAGACGAACATCCGCACAGTATTAGAATTACAATGAGAAATAGACCAAAATGAAGCTTCATAAATAATTTTTAAAAAATTGTGCTGATGATCTTAAGCGCCCAGTTTTGCAGCAATTAATTCCCTGACCTGTTTAGGGTTTGCTTTACCGCGTGACTTCTTCATCACCTCACCAATAAAAAAACCAATGAGTGCTTTTTTACCTTCCCGATAACGATTCGCTTCATCAGGGTTTGAATTGATTACTTCATCAATAATAGGTTCTATAAAATCTGTATCCGATACCTGAAGCAGATTCATTTTCTCAGCCAGCTTTTCGGCTGTACCATCATTATTCAGCATTTCATTAAAAATGGTTTGCATGGCAGATGAATTTATCTTGTCGTCCATTTTTAACGAAATTAATTCTGTCAGCCGTTTAACAGATATTGGAAATTCTGAAATTGTTATACTTTTTTCATTTAAAACTCTTAAAACCTCGGTTAATACTACATTCGCCACTGCCTTTGGTTCATTCAGTTTTACCAGTGCTGATTCGTAGTAGTCGGCCAGTTGCCTTGTTTCTGTTAAATTATAGGCGTCATCACGGCTGAGGCTTAATTCTTCTACAAACCGCTCAAACCGTACACTTGGCAACTCTGGCAGTTCCTGTTCAATTTCCCGGAGAAACTCTTTTTGGATGACAACCGGTGGAAGGTCCGGTTCCGGAAAATAGCGGTAATCATGCGCCTCCTCTTTCGTCCTCATCTGGCGTGTTTCGAGTTTATTTGGATCCCAGAGCAACGTTTGCTGAATCACATAGCCGCCGGATTCAACAAGTTCAATCTGACGTTCTATTTCAAAGGATATCGCCCGTTCAACATTTCTGAAGGAGTTCATATTCTTTAACTCGGTGCGAATCCCCAGCTCTTTCTGGCCTCGCAGACGGATAGATACATTGGCATCACAACGTAAACTTCCCTCTTCCATATTCCCGTCGCATATTTCCAGATACTGCACTATTTGACGGATTTTAGTAAGATATGCATACGCTTCCTGAGGCGTTCTCATGTCCGGTTCAGAGACGATCTCAATCAAAGGAGTACCGGCCCTGTTCAAATCCACCAGCGTGTGATATGGATCCTGGTCATGAATGGATTTACCGGCATCTTCTTCCATATGGATTCGGGTGATCCCAATGATTTTATCATAGTCCCCGAGTTCGATATGTATATTCCCGCCAAAACAGATGGGAGTTTCGTACTGGGAAATTTGGTAGCCTTTCGGAAGGTCCGGATAGAAATAATTTTTCCGCGCAAAGATAGATTTTTCAGCAATTTTACATTCAGTGGCCAGCCCCATTTTAATGATATAACGAACCAGGTTTTCATTTAAAACCGGCAGTGTTCCGGGATGCCCGAGACAAAGTGGGGTTACCTGAGAGTTGGGTGCCGCTCCATACTCTGATGAAACATTTGCGAAAGCCTTACTGTTTGTCAGTAGCTGTGCATGAACTTCAAGCCCGATGACAGCTTCATACTTCTCGTTTGAAATTGTTGACATTTGAAAATTTGAGGTTCAAAAACAAATCTGTGCAAAAGATAGGAAAGTATCTACAGAATGTAATGACAAAAATTGATTATATACGATTTCTGATTTAAACCAATTTAACGATACTGATATCAATTTTTTGAATATTACTTTGAAGATTCTTCACTATTAGTTTAGAATTTTGTTTATTAAGTAAAGCCAAACATTATATATGGAGGTTATCATGACGGGATTATTTAAAATTTTGAGGTATGCACTTCTTCTCTTTGTAATCATAAGTTCTCAAAGTTTTGCTCAGAATCAGGAAGGTTTGTATATGCATTTTGATTACCTGAATATAGATAAGGATCAAATACAATCATTCCGGAATCAAGTCATCTCCACTTTCCGACCCATTCAGGAAGCAAGAATTGAAAACGGAAGTATTAACGGATGGTATCTATATAGGGTTACATATCCGGGAACACAAACTTCT
>JBBDMD010000137.1:0-3683 GCA_040878515.1 Balneolaceae bacterium
GTACTGCTAAATCCCGTTTTGATAAAGAAAAACCAATGAAACCTATTTTATTATTGAAGGTGCAGCAGAATTGATTGAGTATGCAGCCGGCCGCGGATATAAAATTGGCCTGTGTACAGGTAATTTCAGAGAGTGGCTGTAGAAATCATTTACCAGAACGCGTTTACCAAAGTTTTCCGAAAACAAATGTGATTTGAGGTGTGCCGAAAAACTTCTGTTTATCAAAGAATGGCTCCAAAACAAGATTTCCGTCCGGACCAATTTGAAACTGTCCGTCCTCAGTTAATGTTGGCTGATTCGGCATCATAATTTGCATTCCGTCAGGGAAGTAATAAAAATAGTATCCGAACTCAATAGTGCTTAATCTTGAAAAATTACTGCCTATGTCGAATCCGATTTTTACTTCACCTGCACCGCCCAGATGCCAGTCACCATCTTTCCAACCGGTAAAAATATCGTTTACCTGCTCAAAATTGTTTGTGAATTGTTCCCGGTACCCGTTGTCATTTGAATCATCAAAATAGGGATATGAGAATGCAGCTACCGGCCCAGCTGAAGCACTTACAAAGAAACGATACTCATCCTGTATTTTGTCGGCAAAAAAGCGCTGACGGAGGCCAAAGAGTGCCGGAAAAGCAAATGCACGCTGATATTTATTTGGAATGACCTGTTGTCCGAAAAAGAAATCGGTAAAAGTTTGTTCACTTACATCCCGCAGCCCGGTGATTCGGAGAGATAATGTACCTTCCATCTGTGGTGCAATCACCCGGCGGAATTCCCCGCCAACGCCAAACCCGAAATTATTCATGATAATACCAAGCCCAAGACCGGTTTTGTATTCTTCCTGCAGAGTTGATGAGTTCCTGGGGATTTTCAGCACATCAGGTTCCTGAATTTGAGCATTGAGAATATCAGCCGTTGCGAATAAAAGTCCGACAAGAAGAAAAATAAAAAGACATTTGTTATAACGTTGTATCATAGTAAAATAAATCTATATAGTTTGTGGTAAGCAAACGATAATATTAGTGATAGAATTGCATCACAGTAATAAAAAAAGTATAAATTTTTTGAATGCAGGAGCAATCTTTAAAATCCATATTTGATTATTGTTTGATTTTGGCTTTTATTCCTGCAGAAATTTCGCCCAATCTATTATCAAATCAATCGGGTCAGTTGATCATGAGTACAGTCACAAAATATTTGGTTTACGGACCAAATGATACACTTCGCAGAATGCCATCAAAACTTTTTGATGAGCTGGAGCCGAAGTATTTATATACGTACAATTCTTCAAGTAACAAAGATCGCATTTTTGTTGCTGTTTACGAACAGTTCGAAAAGCAAATAAATGCTACAATCACATTAACATGTGTTGTGGAGTGCAGTTCCGGGCATAACCGGATAGAGCTGAAAAAGGCAGGCGGCAGAATGGGCTTTCGAGGAAGCTCACTGTCGGAGGAAAAAAATATAGAGTCTGATGTGGTAGACTTTATTATGGATTTCACTAAACGGTTTGGACTGTCACTACAGGAAGAAATTGCAGATTCACCTTCCAAAGACGAAGAAACGACGTAAGCTAAGCAGCTAAAAATTTATGAGTGAATCAAGGCAGTTATGGACGGTCTTGTCTATGCTTGAGTGGGCTACCGACTATTTTGAAGAGAAAGGTGTGCCCAGTTCAAGATTAAGCATTGAGTGGATTCTCGCCGATGTATTGGAGATCAAGCGCCTTGACATTTACCTGCAATTTGATCGCCCCTTATCTGAAGATGAGCTGAACAAAATACGCCCATTGGTAAAACGCAGGGCACAGCATGAGCCGCTTCAGTATATCACAGGACAGACAGATTTTATCAACAGCGTGATAAAAGTTTCGCCCGGTGTGTTAATTCCGCGTGTAGAAACGGAGCAGCTTGTTGAAATCTTGCTGGAAGAATACAAACCTCAAAAAAATCAGCCCTTAAAGCTACTGGATATCGGTACCGGCAGCGGATGTATTCCGGTCTCAATAAAAAAAGAGTATGAGAACTGGAATTGTACAGGACTGGATATCTCGTCCGATGCACTGGAGGTAGCCCGGCAGAATGCTGAGTTCAACAGTGTTGATGTATCCTTTATACGCGGAGATATTGAAAAACTTGAACAGCTGGAAGCAATTAATCATCAGGAATGGGATATTGTGATCTCGAATCCGCCGTATATAACCCCGGTCGAAATAAAAGAGATGGACGACCAGGTTTTGATGTTTGAGCCCGGCCTGGCTCTGTTTCATGAATCACCACTCGGCCTCTATAAGAATATCATTGAATTTTCAGCCTCGGTTAATGCCTCTCTTTTTTTGGAATGCAATGATAAATTCGCGCACCAAATTCGTGAAGTTACAGAACAATTTTACAGAGAGGTGAAACTTCTGGAAGACCTGGATGGGAACGACCGGTTTATTATTGCTTCAAAACCGTATTAAATCACTATCAGACAAGATGTTTTCACTCTTTTTAAGAAGATTTATTGAAGCCGCGGCCAAAACCGTTAATTAAATGTGGATAACTTGTGGAAAAGTTTTTTACGGTCTGTCGGCCGGGGTGTTCTGTATGTTAAATCTGCGTTAGCTAAATGTTATGGGCTGTCAAGGGGAAAATTACAATTTGTTGAAAATAATACTAACCTATTGTGGCACAGTAATTTAAATAGTTAATTCAAATGTGGATAACTTTCGGAAAATAGGGAAATATTTTTTTGATTTGGGTCGAATAAATCCTCATTTTCTTTTGTGAAAAGAAACACAGCTCTTTCTGTTTGTGTGGATAACTAAAGGGACTTTGTACTAATTTTTTAAGTTTTTAGGAGGCACAGTACGTTGACTGCTGACAATGCGTGGAATGAGTGTTTGGAAATCATTCAGGACAACATCAGTTATCAAAAATATAAATCATGGTTTGAACCTATCAGGCCCGTTAAATTAGAGAATGATACGTTAACAATTCAGGTCCCCAGTCAATTTTGGTATGAATGGCTTGAGGAGCACTACTATAATATGCTCCGTTCTACAATTGCCAAAGTGTTGGGAAATGAGGGAAAACTTGAATATTCTGTGTTGGTAGAAAAATCAGATAAATTGGAAGATAACCGATCAATCCGGCTGCCTCAGCGGCCTATGCCCCCTTCCAAACCACAGGAGATGAATACGTTTACAGAATACCATCCGGGTAAAATTGAGAATCCGTTTGTAATTCCGGGAATCAGAAAAACGAACATCGATTCCAACCTGAACAGCAATTATGTGTTCGACAGGTATATAGAAGGCGACTGTAACCGCCTGGCACGTTCAGCTGCCATGGCAATTGCTGAAAATCCGGGTAAAAATTCTTTCAATCCCCTTTTTGTATATGGCGGAACCGGATTGGGAAAAACTCATCTTATACAAAGCATTGGAAATAAAATTAAACAGGATTTTGGAGATGAATTCGCCGTTCTCTATGTCTCGTCCGAAACTTTCACCAACGAATTTGTACAGGCAATCCGAAATAACAGGGCCAGTGAATTTTCTATTTTTTACAGACACATAGATGTATTGATTGTAGATGATATCCAGTTCTTTAGCAGTAAGGAAAAAACCCAGGAAGAGTTTTTCCATATTTTTAATGCACTTCACCAGGAAGGGAAACAGATTATTTTAAGCAGTG
>JBBDMD010000138.1:0-3664 GCA_040878515.1 Balneolaceae bacterium
CCCACCTCAATGGTACCCAGCTGATCATCCACCCCCAGAACTTCTGCTGCCTTCAGCGACGCCGACTGAAAAATTTCGAGAGGGTGGAAGCCGGCTTCCCTGAACAGTTCCATCTCACGGATATAGGCAAAACCGTACAGTTTGTAAATATATCCGGCATCAGAACCCAGCGTAACCCGTCCTCCACGGTTTTTGTATTCATTGATAAACTGCATCCAGAGATGATAATTTTCTTTCCATGCTATTTCCTGTTCCGTACCCCAGTCAAACCAATAGGAACCGTGCGCTTCCCGGCTTGGTTTATAAAATTCCCAGAGAGAGGGTAAGGTGTAGAATTCATGCCATTCTGCCCGGCGGGCACGCATTAAATCCCGGCTGGCCTCATAGATGGTAAAAGTAGGGTTGATCCCTTTAAATCCACTCTCACTGATTTGTTTTACCCATCTGCGGGCTTCCTCCGGTGTTTGAATGGGTTCGTCGCTGTCCATACCAAAACCGATGTATGGATAAATCCTGGGTGCAGTAATCTCATTAGCCTCACTTCGGCGGGTATGTCGCAGTGTCCAGTCGGCTCCGTTAAAAGAACCCGGTTCACGGATTGACGTTATACCATGAGCCAGCCATAATTTATATACATACTCCGGAGAAGTACCCTGTGCATTCCCTCCGGTATGGGCATGCATATCAATAAAACCGGGCAGAATATACATACCTTTAGCGTCCAGTTCATAATCATTTGGTCCCGCATCCGGCCGGCGATTTTCCCGAATGGGGACTCCCGGATAGCCCACATTTACAATTTGAGAAATTAAATTTCCTTCAATTACAATATCAACAGGCCCCACAGCCGGTGAACCCGTACCGTCAATCATTGTAGCACCCCGGATAATAAACCGTTCAAAAGGGCCGTCGCCCTCCGTTCTGTCCGGTGCATCGACCATCTGTGAATGGTCCTGGACAGCGAGAATTAACAAAAGGAGAATCGAAATAAGGAATGCTTTCATAAACAAGATTAAAATTTGGATATCCGTGCAAAAAATTTGCAACAAAGTTCAGTAAACTCCTTCATTACAGAACGTTTGATATGGCATAATATAGAGAGTAACAGAACAAGTTTACCAATTGAAATAGTGATACATGATTTGAATGATCTCCTGTTTTTCCATTAGGTATTTTCAGCCAAAAACTTCAAATAATTTGTAACAAACACCTACCCAAATTCTCTTATACGTAGCAGCATTAGTCTAATCCTTACTCTGGTTAGTCAATTAGTCACTCCTATTATGCTGTTAACCTAAAGCATATAACCCCGGGACGGATACTCCCGGGGTTTTTCTTTTTAAATCAGTCCTGATTTGAATAATTCCGGCCCGGATATACTCTACTCAAAGTATTTTTTCTCTTTTTTAAAATCCTCATCAGACAACAGGCCCTGCTGCCATAATCCCGTCAGGTAATCCAGCTTATCAAGTGTACCGGGTGCTGCCGGTTCAGGTTCAGGTTTCTTTTCCCGGGTAGTCTCCAACCGTTTTCGTTCTGCATCCGCGGCATGTAAAATCATCCCGGAGAGCCTTTCCGGATTCTCCATCCCCAGAAGTTCCATCGATTTCTCATCGGTTTTAAGAATCAGATCACCTATTCCAAAGTATTTATCAATCCACCGTGCATGTATTTCAACATCCCGAATGTTTACAATATCCACATTCTCAGTATAGACAGTACCCACAGCCTGAATTTTATGATCGGTAATCGTATACCGAACAAGACTGTAGGTTTTATGAGTCCTGTAAATTAAATAAAACCCAAAACCGAGAAGTGGAATAAGCAGAACCCCCAGTACATACCACCAAAAGAGTGATTTCCTGCTGGGCTTTAAAACGATCTTCTTTTCACTCATAGCTATGCTTTTTGTAAAAGATACAATTCAATAATTATAATTGATAACTATAGTAAATCGTGCCCAATTTCAATATTCAGGCAAATATACTGATATAACCCATTTTAGTGAGTATTTAATGAGTTTATTTCTACTGCTGAATAAGATACAATACCGGAGTTATTTTCATATAGAGTTCACAAAGTTCTCGTTCTTTATTTGTATCTTCAAATTCTATAATAACCGATCATCGAAAGCGCAGTTCATTTGAAACTCTGGAAGTATATTGTTGCCGTTTGGATGACAATCGTCATCATTGTGGGTTTTCTGATACCGATACCCGAGATTGATATTCTTGAGCAATCGGCCCGAAATCTGTTTTTGCATGTGCCCATGTGGTTTACCATGACAATTGCCTTTGTGATGGCATTTTATTTTAGTGTCCGGTATCTGAATGACCAGGAAATGATCTGGGACCGTAAAGCTGAAACTGCAACAGCCATAGGATTATTATTTGGAATTTGCGGGCTGATTACCGGTTCGCTCTGGGCACGGTTTACCTGGGGTACCTGGTGGACATTTGCTGAACCGCGGATGAATCTATCTGCATTGGCAATGTTAATATTTGTAGCTTATTTTATACTTCGGTCTGCATTTAATGATGCGGAGAAGCGCGCAAAAATAGCGGCTGTCTATAATATATTTGGAATAACAACAATACCATTTTTGCTCTACATCATACCCAGGCAACTGCCCAGCCTTCATCCCGGTGCAGATGGAAACCCGGCTTTCAGTGATATGACCGCACCAGAACTCAGAATCATATTTTATCCCGCAGTTATAGGATTTATAGCATTGGCAATTTGGTTAATGAATATTCTAAACCGTTATAAGGAAGTTAAGTTGCAGATAGACAGTCAGTCAACATGAAAAAATTTGTACAAGATGCCTCACAGTCAGCCGTTGATACTCTTACAAGCAGCTATTCCGATATATGGGAAGGGGCTGAAGGATTGGAAGAATCATCTGCATTTGTTCAGATGATGGCATCGAACGATCTGATTTTCGTTGTTCTGGGCGTTAGTTTATTGATTTGGTTCATCCTGCTCTTTTTTATTATCAGGGTTGACCGAAATGTGGCCCGCCTGGAAAAGGAATTGGACGAACAGAAATCGAAAGAATCACCGGCGGAAGAATCTGACCTGAACCATTAAATATTTTTTAGATGAAACCGAAATTAATCATTGGAATCATTTCCATCGTTCTGTTTACATCACTCCTGATGTACAATTTTGGGAACAGCATCAGTACGTATGTGAATTTTGAACAGGCGGAAGGCCGCTCCACTTCTCATGTGGTGGGTACGTGGGATAATACTCAGGATTATGGGTTCTCCAGGGAAACGATGCAGTTCTCCTTTCATATGAAGGATCAGGATGGAAATGTTAGAAGGGTTGTTTATTCCAAGCCAAAACCGAACAATTTTGAACAGGCCACACAGCTTGTGGTAATCGGCGAACTGAGGAATAATGTATTTTATGCCAATGAAATGCTAATGAAGTGCCCTTCCAAGTACAATGAAAATCCTGAATTTGAACTGGCCAACGCTGAGGAGAGCTGACCGATTATGATTGCAACGATTGGCCATCTCCTTGTGGGAGGTGCATTTGTCGCTTCTATTCTGGCGATGATTTTTTATGCACTTTCATCATTAAAAGAGAGTAAGCAACTTGAAGTAGTCTCAAACTGGCTGTGGGGATTTAAAGGCCTATTTATCCTGATCTCTTC
>JBBDMD010000139.1:0-3640 GCA_040878515.1 Balneolaceae bacterium
AGAGAAAGATTTCAAACGTAATCCTTTTAAACCGGCCATCAGAAAGTTAGCCACACCCCATAATAGAATAACAAAGAGAATGATGCTGAGGGTAAATATTGCTGATGTAAGAAGGCTTTCAGTCAGTAATGCAATGATGCTGATTAAAACCAGGATGGTTATGGAAACCGTGATGATCCTGGTATTCCACGAAAGTGAACGAATGGGATTAAAATCGATATTTCGCAGAGTCAGCATGGGCGATACTTTACTGATTCCGGCCAAAGGCAGCAGGGAAAATACAACACTAATCAGAACTCCGGTAAAAAGCCCCAGTAAAATCGCATGTACGGATATTTCCTGGATAATTTCGAAGGGTAATAACTCTGCAAAAAGAGAGGGTAAATAGGATTGAATAAATACACCAATAGCCGTGCCTATAACGGCACCTGCCAAACCGACACCCGCAATTTGAATGGCAAATGCGGCAAGAATTTGCTGGGAAGGCATACCAATACACCGCAGTGTAGCCACAACCGGGATTTTACGTTTTATATAAACATAAACAGCACTGGCAACTCCCAACCCGCCCAGGAGAAGAGCAATAAAAGCGATCAGCCCCAGAAACCGGCTTAAATTTCCAACAACCTCATCAAAATCTTCTTTTTCAGATTCTACAGTTTCAATTCGTACCTGGTGTTCTCTGCCAAGCGGCCTGAAGGATTCTACAATTTCAGAAACCTTCTCTTCCGAATCTATCCTGAAGTACTTTTTGTAAGTTACACGGCTTCCTCTATCGAGCAATCCTGAATCTTCAAGCAGAGACCGGGTAATATACACCCTGGGGCCAATCAGTGAGAATGCAGCCGCTTCTCCGGGAACACTGACGAGTTCACCGCCAATCGGCAGCCTGATATTACCGATCTGGATTGTATCACCAACACTGATCCCATATTGCTCCATTGCAGACTGCTCCAGCAATGCGGTTTTTTCCAGGCGATAGGTATCCGAGGCATCAAGAGGAACGGTTTCAATTTCACCATAGATCGGAAAAGGCCCCTCAATAGCCCGGACCTGTGAAAGACGGGTATTACCAGCTTCGTTAAACAGAACCATTGAATTAAATTCAACGGATTCAGCCTCACTGCCACCAATAGAATCGATGAAAGAGAGTAGAGGTTCGTTAAATGGCATCGAAGATCGAAATTCCAGATCAGCACCCAGCAGTTCTTTCGACTGTTCATCCACAGTGAGGAGAACATCATTGCGGAATGAGAGAATTGCAACAAGGGCTGCTACACCGGCAATAACGGCTGAAGTATACAGGAGAAGGCTTTTCCATTGAGGGCGTGCATCTCTAAGGGCCAGTTTCCAGCAAAATGGATTGAATAGTTCACGTAAAATTTCCATCAGACAACATCCACTTCTTGGGGATCAGGTTCATGTTTCTTAATCATTGAGTCTGACTCAACAGCGCCATTCTTGAGCTCGATGATCCGATCGCACTTTTGGGCAAGTTCTCTGTCGTGGGTTACGATAACCAGAGTTGTTCCCTCTACTTTGTTTAAATTAAATAAAAGATCTTCAATTTGGGTACCCGTCTCCCCATCCAGATTTCCGGTCGGTTCATCCGCAAAAAGGATATTAGGCTGGTGAATAAATGCTCTTGCAAGGCCCACACGCTGCTGTTCTCCGCCCGAAAGCTGATTGGGGTAATGATGCACCCTGTCTTTAAGCCCAACCTCCTTTAAAAGCTCGAGGGCCCTTTTTTCAACACTTTTGTAGGGGATACCCCGCAGCTCAATAGGGACCATTACATTTTCGAGAGCGGTAAGAGTGGAAATTAACTGGAATGACTGAAATACAAATCCGATTTGCTGATTTCGGATTACCGAAAGTTCAGATTCTGAAAGTTCTGAAATATTTTTTTGGTTTAGCTCAACAGATCCGGAAGTTGGTTTGTCGAGGCCGGCACAAAGTCCCAGGAGGGTTGTTTTTCCGCTGCCGGAAGGCCCGATAACAGCACACGAAATGCCGGGTTCGAGCGAAAAGGAGACATTGTCCAGAACCGTTAACAGACGATTCCCGCTTGGAAATGTCTTGGTCAGGTTTTGAACATTTAAAATGGTACTGTTAATCATGAAACTATGTTTGGGTTGAAACAATTTGTTTAACAAGAAGGTATATTAAAACCATTCCATTCAATGTATTAAAGTAATTTATGAGAATTGAACGATTCATGATGTTAAAGGTTGCGATATTTGCAATCTTATTTTTTACTGCTTTTAATCATACAGGCCAGGATAACAAAACGATTTTGTTTTTTGGGGACAGCATAACCGCAGGATATGGCCTTGAAACTGAGAATGCATTCCCTGCTTTAATTCAGGAAAAAATAGATTCGCTGGACCTTCCCTACGATATAGTGAATGCAGGGCTGAGCGGGGAAACATCTGCCGGTGGCCTGCGCCGTATCGATTGGGTACTTCAGCAACCGGTAGATATTGTAATTATTGAACTGGGCGGAAATGACGGCCTGCGGGGAATAGATCCGGAAAATACAAAGGAGAATTTACAGGGCATTATCGATAAAATTGAGTCGAAGTATCCTGAGACTGAAATAATATTAACCGGTATGCAAGCTCCTCCTAACATGGGTGAAAACTATACGGAAAGGTTCAGGCAGGTATTTTTTGACCTGGCCGATAAAAATGACGTGATCTTTTTACCGTTCATCCTTGAAGGAGTTGCAGGGAATCCCGAACTGAATCAGCCGGATGGAATTCACCCAACCTTTGAAGGCCATCAAATTCTGGCAAAAAATGTATGGGAAGTGATGGAGCCCCTTCTTGAATAATCCGTTTTCCGGAGAGAAGATTTTAACCCAAAATTGTCATTGGAACAATGACAATTTTGCCCAAAGGGCAAAAAAGGTCTAACGACTTTTTTGGGTTTAATTCAGCCTGTAGATAATCTGAACAGACTCCCTTACTGGTACGGTCTGTTCAAATTGCAGAAGGGAACCACCTGACGACATATCCATGGAAAGCCGTTCCGATCTGTATACGGCTGGCATGGATGAGCCGTAGTCTATACGCAGAACCTCTCCGAGTGTCCTGCCGGCTTCTCCGGCTATAAGCCTGGCTTTCTTACCAGCCTCTTCAACTGCAAGTTTCACGGCTTCTTCCTGGGCGGAAACCATTTCGGATGAGCTGAAGCTGCCGCTGAAATTATCAAATCCGTTTTCTATGAGTATGAGCTGCATCGATTGAAACTGATCAATATCGGTTAACTGAACAAGAACCTGCTGCCTGGTTTCGTACCCATCTCTGTTGGATGAAGATCGCCCCGGGTTTATACTTACCGGCTGCACCCGGATGTTTTCATCATCAATTCCTTCGTCAATGAGCAATCCGGTTAAAAATGATTCCTGTTGTTTGTGCCTGTTAAATGCCTCTCTTGCAGACTGATTGTATATAGATATTGCCACCTGCAGCTGAATAATATCGGCCGGTGCCTGCACTTCGCCGGTTGCATTTACCGAAATGGCTGGCGAATCAGAATTCATTCTCTCAGAAGTTTGAGCTATAGTATTGCAGGCAACAGTTGAAAATAGTATAAAAAGCAGCGTAATTGATTTCATGGTAGTTGGTTAGGTGGA
>JBBDMD010000140.1:0-1365 GCA_040878515.1 Balneolaceae bacterium
CCCTCTATCCGTGCAGCCATTCGCAACAATAATGTGAATGAAATTTACCAGATGCTCAATGAGGGCAGTGAGATGGGCATGTGTACTATGGAACAAGACCTTAAAAGGTTGTATGATGAAGGCAGAATTTCGAAAGATGAAGCGTATAATAACGCGAATAACAAAAAACGTCTGAATCAGCTTTTCAGCGAACTGGATTAATTGGATTGAATGTTTGGAAATCGTGAGTATATCGGCATTAGTCTTGAAGGCGAGTTCTTAAAAATTGCCCGTATTCAAACCCATAAAAAGGGATTGAAACTGGTGCGATTGGACAAGCTGAAACTTGTACAACCTCTCAAATCTGAACCAAAAAATCAGCCAAATCAACCCGATCAGGATATTTTTGATGAGGAAGAAGATTTAGATTCGATCTTTGGGTTTGATGATGACGGGGATGAAGATGTTGATCCTCTCGAAGAGATTGATCTTGATAATATTGATGAACAAGAGTCTGATGAGCTTACTGAGGTGGATCTGGTAGGAGAGGCCAGTATGCCCAAATCGAATGAAGAGCTTCTGTTTCAATATCTGAACGGAGGTAAAAGTGACAATTCATCGCTGGGGCTGAATATCGCATCGGGAAATACAATTTATCAGATTGTTAAAGATACCGATTACACGAAGGTAAAAAAGAAAGAGCTTACGGAACTTATTGAATCGAAGCTTGAATCCATTTACGGCCTTCCGCCGGCAAAAGATAATTACGACTATATTGTTCGGAAAGATGGAGCCCTCATCATTGCATCCATCGATGAGGAATCCCCTGCTCTTGGACTTGTAAACCGAACTAAAGAACTGTTTTCCAGGAAATATTATGTTGGGGATGTAATCCCGGATGAGGTGTCCATGATCGGGCTGTACCGGAACCACTATGAACCGGAAGACAACATGATTACGGGCCTTCTTCAGTTTGGCCCGGATAAATGCCGGATGATTTTTTTAAGAAATCATGAACTGCTCCAGGTATCACCGGTTATTAATGAGGGTACAGATAATAAAGGATTTCTAAACACTATCTTTTCAAAAATTCTCTTCCAGCTCGATACCGGTGAGATACCGGGGCTGGATCGTATCGTTGTTTTCAACAATACGGTGGGTGATAAAGCCACGGATTTTTTCAGAAAGAACTTTCCGGATCTTACGGTTGAAAATTTTCGGTTTAATGAGGAAAACTTCCATGTGGGAGAGGCTTTAAAAGAGATTCTGCCGGGTTTTACAACCACGATCGGTATTGCGATCGGCGCATCAAACGCTGGTAAAGATAAGTATCCCGAGATTTCATTTTTACCGGCATATGTATCGGATGAACAGAAGTTTTTTAAA
>JBBDMD010000140.1:1465-3606 GCA_040878515.1 Balneolaceae bacterium
AATAATATTCGCTGGACTGTAACACTTGATGCGTTTAACGCAGCTGTGGAAGAAACAGGAGGCATGTGGATCAACTCGTTCAGGCAAAATGAAGATGTAATTATGTTAGACGGGTATTCACTGACCCGAAACAGCATTCCTGAACTGGCCTCAAAATTTCCCGAGGTTACATTATTATCCGTTCGGCTTGAGGAGATCAGGGAAAGGGAAATCTACTATTTCAACATGATGCTTCGGGATGTAGTTGAAGATACTAGCAGATTTACTCCCGAAAATTCCCGGGAAATTCAACAGTTATTAAACCCATGATAAGTCAATAATGTCATACGCGATACGAAATACTCTTATTCTTTTGGTGGCGCTTTTGGTTATCTACGGTGCCGGTTATGGATATATGCGATATTTTCAGGAAACTGAAATTGAACGGTTAACTGGTTCAGTTGAACAGCTGCAGCAAGAATACAACCAAAAGCGGGAAACGGCAGATATGCTCCCCATGCTGCAGGCTCAATTCACTGAGGCAGAAGAGTTTATTAATAATTATGACAAAACGATTTTTCCCAGGAATAATCCGGATGCTGTATTCCGGTTTTTATCACTGATAAATGAAGCTGCGGGAATTGATTTTAACTTTGTGTTCAACGACTCTACGATTACTGAAAATTATGGCATTATCAATTCCGAAATCAACGGAACAGGACCTTACCGTCGGGTGATGGAGTTTATCAACCGGATTGAAAGCAGTGAACCTGTTCAAAAAATAAATAATGTTACAATCAATCCAGTGGGACAAGTTGATTTTTACAGTGACGTAAATTTTTCATTTCAATTGAATTCACATTTCGACCGGTTAAATTATTTCCAGTCTGACCGCACACCGGGAATATCCATACGCACGGTAGAGTCAAACCACAATCCTTTTTACCCGCTCATTCGTGATATTGCTCCAAATGAAGATAATTTAGTAAATGTGGAAAACAGCAGGCTGATCGGTTTATCAAATTCAATTATTTATCTCATAAACCAGGAAGGTATAATGGTGACTTTAAGGGAAAATGACAGTGTCTATCTCGGACGGCTGATATCGATCAATGTAAATGAAGGAAATGCTGTGTTTCGGTTAAATAAAGGTGGAATTATTGAAGTGGTTACTTTGGAGGTTCAACGATGAAAAATAGAACAAAATTCATGAATATTTCGACAGTCTTGATAATACTCACATTTCTGCTTTGTGATTTCACCTCATTGGCAGCCCAGGATCGTATTCCACGGGAATATACAAATCCGGAGGAGATGATATCGTTCGACCGCAGAACCAATTTTACGGAAGCGATTGATGTTTTAAACACATTTGCGCAGGAGTTTGAAAATCGGTTTATCATCAACAGAACGGACTATACGGGCCCCATCGGTGTTACACTGCCTGCTATGCACTGGAAAGATGCGCTGGATTATATACTCCGGGTTCAAAATTTCGTACTGCTGGAGTCGCCGGATGTCTATGAACTGGTAACCCAGGAAGAGGCAGACAGGATCATGCAACCGGAATCTGGAGCGATTGCAACAGCAGGAGCGGGCCAGGCATTAACCCCTGAACAGGAACTGAGAATGAAAATTAATACGGACAGTAAAGAAGTTCGTATTAACGCCACTTTTTTTGAGGGTAATAAACGAGCCCTGCGTGAGATTGGTGTGGACTGGTCAACCCTTACCAATGCTGTACCGGATAATATTGGTCAATTTGTGAACCAGGACGCAGGTGGTGCTGGTGGAGGAGGCGGAGCCGGAGGTGCCGGGGGTGCCGGAGGACAAGAGACCGGTCAACTGCCGACAACCAATTTTGGAGACTCATTTGTGAATGTAAATTCGCGGGGTGCACAGAGCGTATCACAAAATGTATTTAACGCACTGGTTAATTTCGGTGATGTGAACGGGGTGGAAGTACAGGCCCTTTTCAGCGCATTTGAAGCCGATAACCTGGGTAAAATTCTTGCAACTCCATCTATTAAAGTGTTGAATGGGGAAGAGGGGCGAATCCAGGTGGGCCAGGATTTCTCCATTAAGCAGAGGGATTTTGCGGGCAACGTCACGGATCAATTCTTCAGTACGGGTACCATTTTAACAGTGACGCCTCAGATTGT
>JBBDMD010000141.1:0-3577 GCA_040878515.1 Balneolaceae bacterium
AATAACCCCTACCGGGTATCAGCCGATAGAGGTTAATCAAGAGAGATTCTTAAATATTCTTGTACTATACGTGAATCGGGAGGGGTTCGAACCCTCGACCCACGGCTTAAAAGGCCGTTGCTCTACCAGCTGAGCTACCGATTCATTCGGTTACAAGAATGAAAAGATAAGGGTTTCTGGTACTGAAAATCAAACAAAACTACACGGATTCTTTTACTCCCATTTAATCCCTAAAACAACCGGAAGAGGTATTGCGTTCGTAAAATTGTGATTTTACATTTTTTATAAATTCAGCCTCTATCTTCTGGCAGCAGAATTATTTTTTTATGAATTCTGTAAAATTTTGGTTCTGTCTAATATTTTTCAGAACCTTGTCTATATTAAGTTCTTAACAGATTTAATTAAAAAACCCCCGTTTTTATGGCTACCCTCTTTACAAAAATTATTAATGGCGAAATTCCCTGTTATAAAGTTGGTGAAAACAGCAGGCATATTGCCTTTCTGGATATAAACCCAATTGCCGAGGGGCATACGTTAGTTGTACCCAAAAAGGAAGTGGATTATCTGTTTGATCTGTCTGATGAGTTACTGAGCGAAACGATGGTTTTCGCAAAAAAAATTGCGGCCGCAATTGATAACTCCCTTAAACCCATTCGCACCGGTGTGATCGTTGAAGGCCTTGAGGTGCCTCATGCGCATGTTCATCTTGTTCCGATTTATAGTGAGGGACAGAACGTCTCACTCCGAAATAAAGTAGATATCTCAGAAAACAGGATGAAGGAACTTGCCGGAATCATTTCGAAAGAGGTTCAGCTATGAAATTTTTGATTTTAAATGGTCCCAACCTAAACCTTCTGGGACAACGAGATCCGGAAACCTACGGATCTAACACTCTATCGGATATCGAAAAATTGCTTAAAGAAGCATATCCCAAACTGGATTTTATATTTTTAACCAGTAATCATGAAGGAGATTTAATTGACGCGATTCAGTCTGCCCGCACAGGGACAGTGGATGGAATTGTTGCTAACTGGGGTGGTTTTACACACTCCTCCGTGGCCATTCATGACGCCCTGGAACTTTTAACTATTCCAAAAGTGGAAGTACACTTGTCGAATATCCATGCCCGCGAAGACTTCAGGGCAAAGTCAATCACGGGCAAAGCTATGGATGGAATTATTACGGGTTTTGGAACCGACAGCTACCTGCTTGGGGTTGAAGCCATCCTCAAAATGCTGAACAGGAAATAACAGCCTGTGCAAAAATTAAAAGAACTCTTTTCAGACACCCTTATTTACGGCATCAGCAGTGTATTGGCCAGGTTTATAAACTACCTTCTGGTACCTCTTCATACCGGGGTATTTAACACGGCCAAATACGGGATTATCGGCCTGGTTTATGCAGCCATCGCTTTTCTGAATGTGCTGTTTTCATTTGGCATGGAATCCGCCTATCTGCGTTATGCAGAAAACCGGACTGAAGCCGCAAATGTTTTTAAAACCCTCCAAAGCGCACTGCTGATTTTCGCATCTCTGCTGTGCATTCTCTTATACCTTCTGATGCCGTGGCTGCTGCCTCTGCTGAATCTGGCCCCTGAAACATCAGGTATCTTCCTGATCATGCTGGGCATTCTCTGGTTTGATACGCTCTCCATCGTCCCACTTGCCGAACTGCGGCTTACACGACGCGCTGTGATGTTTGCAGTTCTTAAAACGGTAAATGTACTCATTAACATTGCACTTAACTTTTACCTGATCCTGGTTCTGGATTTTGGTATTGAGGCCGTTTTCCTGGCTAATCTTGCCGGATCAGTGATAGTGACGCTGCTTGTTTGGATCGTGACAGCAGATCTTCTGAAAGGCTCCTTTAGATGGGAGTGGATGAAAACTGCATTTGAATTCGGATGGCCATTCGTACCCTCCGGCATCGGTTTTGTTGTGAATGAAATGCTGGACCGGTTTCTGTTAAATAATATGGATCCCTCTGATGCCATACGCTTGTATGGTACCGATACTGCCCCGGAAGATATTGTGGGCATCTACAATGCCTGCTATAAACTGGCTGTATTTATGCTCCTGCTGGTACAAATGTACCGTATGGCCTGGCAGCCATTTTTTATGCGCCACTCGAAAGACGGTGATTCAAAAGCTCTGTTTGGTCAGGCTTTTATATGGTATAATGCAGCATCTGCTCTTCTTTTTCTGGGTGTTGCCCTTTTCAGAGAGCAAATCGTAGCCATAACCATTCCCGGAACGAGCGCCACACTGATCGACAGCAACTACTGGACCGGGCTCGAAATTGTGCCATTTCTGTTACTGGCTTATTGGTTTCATGGCTGGTATATCAATTTTTCTTCAGGGGTTTTCATCAAGGAAAAAACCCGGATATTTTATAAAATCACGCTTATGGGAGCGGTTATAACCATCATCGCCAATCTGATGTTAATCCCATATTATGGTATGACTGGCTCGGCCGTAGCCACCCTTCTCAGTTATGGAGCAATGGCGACCACCCTTGGGCTTTACAGTAAAAACGTTATGGACGTCCCTTATCGCCTCCCCGAAAGTTTTGGATTAATGGTGGCTGTGGCTGTTCTTGTTTTTGCAGAGTCGTCGATTACCGAGTTAATAAATGGCGGGGAGTTTGTGGTTAAGGGAATAATCCTGATTGCGGGACTTGCTGTAACAGCGCTATATCTATGGGTTTTCTCGCAGCCGGCGGATTCGGAATAATTCTGTAAGGTTTCGGACAGACCGGGTTCATACAGGTAAACGGTACCGTTTCTAAATCAGATACAAGCAAGAAATCCCATCGTTCCGGTTGGAATTATTATAAAATACATAAGTATTGATATTTATATAGATGTATAATATAGGTAAGACATGCAGATGACGATTGAAAAGGTCAAAACCGGGGGGAATAAAAAAGCATCGTCGACTGGTAAAACTAAGAATGAGGTTGTAAACAGAACTAATGAAATAACTTCATCCTCAATATAACTGTGTAATAAAAAAAGAAGAGTTATTCTGATGATATGTATGGCTTTATTTTTTCTTCCATATCTTCAATTGCATCATCTAAGTTAGATTTGACAGATTCAACTAGAAGATTTTCATCAACTCTCCTTTGAGAGATAATACCAGGTCTTAGAAGATGTCGCATCATTACAGCTTCAATTGAGTATTCAACTACAGCAATATTATTAGACTCAAGAATCCGTCTTTTATACTCCTTGCCATTGTAGACAATTGAAGAAGGAAGTTTATCATCAATATCTTCTTGTTCCTTTACTGGCGATGATTCTCCAACTAGCGTTGAGGAAATATTTAACATAATCACCCTCCATCAAAAAAATTATCTATATATAGTAAGTCAAAATGCAAATTCATTTAATATATTCAAAGTGATTTTATTTTTCACATTGATTAATATTAACGGGGATAATAAGTGAATAGTCTACGTAATACCATAGATGCTGCAGTTATTTTATCGATAATCACAGGTGGATTATATCTAGTTGGCTGGGCTCATTGGTGGATATATTTTAAATATTTTGGGATAAGCTCGAATCAAATTG
>JBBDMD010000142.1:0-22757 GCA_040878515.1 Balneolaceae bacterium
TAGCCCGGATATCTCACCAAAAACACCCTGTCATATTTTTAGAGATCGAAATTATATTGAAACTGATTATTTGTGATCTCAGCCTTCCATATCAGAACGGCTTTGACTTAAATGGTAGCCGCTATTTGTGCAAACAGCTCATCATTGCTTTCGGTGCGTTTCATAACCTGAAGGAGCATCTGCATTGATTCTTTAGGCGATTTTTTCAATAAAAACCGTCGTACCATATTCCGTTCTTCGAGGGAATCGGTGATAAATTTATCCTCATTTCGTGTACCGGATGCCGCAATATTGATTGCAGGAAATATTCTGTCGTTGGCCAATTCGCGGTCTAATACCAGTTCCATGTTTCCGGTTCCCTTGAACTCTTCAAAAATAAGGTCATCCATTCTTGAATTGGTTTCAACCAGGCAGGTAGCAATAATAGTGAGTGAACCGCCGCCTTCTATTTTCCGGGCCGAACCAAAAATCTTCTTCGGAATCTCAAGAGCCCGTATGTCCAGTCCCCCCGACAGCGTACGGCCACTGTTAGTCTGGGCCGCGTTATATGCTCTTCCAAGCCGGGTAAGCGAATCGATCAACAATACAGCATGCTCGCCATATTCGGCTTTTCGTTTCACATAACCCAGGGCCATTTCCGATATCCGAACATGACTTTCTGTAGGCTTATCGTTTGATGAAGCAAAAACTTCAGCATTCGTGGATCTTAAAAAGTCTGTGACTTCCTCGGGCCGTTCATCCACCAGTAAAATTCCGGTGTGAATATCAGGATAATGCTCCGTGATGCTTTTGGCAATCTCTTTTAGAATTACAGTCTTACCCGTTCGCGGCGGTGCAACAATTAAGGCTCGTTGTCCGCGGCCGATAGGAGCTACCAGATCCATCACCCTAAGCTCAATATCCTCAGCATTATGCCCCAGTTTAATATATTCATTGGGCATAATGGGTGTCTGAAGTTCAAACCGGTTGATTTTTTGCCAGTTCTCGGTTGCCTGCCCATTGATTTTTTCGATGGAGTGCACGTGGCGATTCCCGCTTTGATCCTGCTCAAACTCTCCTTCAAGTACCAGGCCGGAACGTAAATCGTGCAGCTTAACTTCTTCGGGTTTTAAAAAGGGATCCTTCGGATCGTAGCTGAACTCAAAATCAATTTTCCGAATAAAGCCATAGGCCTTTTCATTAATTTCGAGGATACCGCTATATCTGCCGCCAATTCTTGTCTGCTGATTTTGGTGGAACTGCGGTATAAATACATTTCCCTTGTTTCCTTTTTTCTTGTTCTTGTATTTATTACTGTGCCCTTTATTTTTCTTTGAACGTGCCATGCACCGGGGTATTAAATTTATAAGTTGTATTGATCTGCTTGCAGCATACGTAGTAACTCAGGCAGATATGTTTTGAATTAGAAGAGTAAACTTTGAGAATAGAAGGAGCGGCTATTAAGTTGCCACTCCGAAAGATAAGGAAGGAATTTGTAGATCAAAAATTAACGTACTGTTGTTGTTTCATCGATCCAGGCATAACAATCAGAAATATTACTTCCTATATTGATTTCATCGCCTGTTTCCCAGCCTCTGAAAAATTTATCTTCACTGGATGGCAATACCGGTTCGTAACTTTGGTACTGTCTTCGAACAGCTGATGCAGTGGATGAATCCGTTGATCGCGCTCTGTCCAGATAGTCCAAAACCAGCCAGTAAACCATACGGTCATCTCTTTCTATGGTCCTTCCGGAAGTACATTTAGATATTGCTGACGCATAGATAGACGCAATTCTCAAATAGGGCAAACCGGAATTGCTGTCGAGCTGTGCAGCCTGCCTTGCATGCGTTCTTGCAGATCGAAGATTACCGATATTTTGATAAGTTTCAGCTATTTCAAGATTCAGATCTCTTTTAACTGTATTATCATCCGTTTTCTCCAAAGCTTCCTGTAAATAATTTAATGCTTTTTCATATTGGGCATCAGCCAGTGCATAATCCGCAAGTTTCCGGGTATTCTCAAAATTTGGATTCAGATTATACAATTTTTCGGCATACTCAATTGCCATTGTCCGTTCCCCCTGTGATTCATAAAGATCGGCCAGTTCGGCAATCAGTTCTTCGTCTTCAGGGTTTTCCTCCAGTCTAGACTCTAAAAACTCTATTCGTTCCACGGGATCTGAGAACAAGTTATTCCTGGTTTCATCAATTGCATCAGTCAGGGCAGAACCGGCGTGTGGCTCCACAGTTTCAATCATAGCCAGCGCTTTATCCCTTTCATCATTATTTACGTAATGATCCAGTAAAATTCTTATATAATAACCATCCCCCGAAGTTGTCAGTCTTTCGGCGTCAAGTTCATAAGCCCGTTCATAATCAGCATAGGCACTGTCCATCGCATTGGATATCACGCCGTTGTGTTCCTGGTAAAAACGTCCCCGCTTAAAGTACCAGTCAAAGTAATCAATGGTCTCTTCGTCAAAGGTTTCGAAAGCTTCATCATAAATCGTGATTGCGGTATCCAGATAAGCAGCTTTTTTGGTAGGATCCGATTCCTTTTCAGCGATTCCCGCATAAACCTTAATCATTCGATCAAATTGTGTAGGCAAACTAAATCTGTTTGCGCCTTCAAGCTCTCTTGGTTTTTTTTCCAGTATCCACTTCCCAAACTGTAGCGCCATCTCATAATTACCGGTCCGGTAATTTTCATAAAAGATAGAATACGCACCGATTTCAGACATACCATATGGAGGTTCGCTCTGCGAATACGCATTCGAAGAAAGTATAAACAGGAATAAAAATAATGCTATGTACTTTTTCATTTTTCTATTGTTGGTTGCTAACGTCTAATTAATTAAAAAACTTTATTTTCGGACAATTATTATTGAAATCTTGAACGGACAAACATAAATTCAGCCAAATTCAGGGATAATTTAAATCCCCATATATCTTCTTTAACTAAATTACCGGATTCTGTTCCCCGAATACCATAATGAAAGCTCAAATCAATGGATGATCTTGATCTGGGTGAAAACAGACCAATACCGGCATGAAGTAAAAGAGTTTCAATATCCTCATTTTCAATTGCAAGATGGCCTGTATCAAAAGAAGTCCCAATGCTGTATTTAAAATTGGAAAAGAAACCTCTTTGCTGATCTGACCGATAAGGATGAAATTGAGCCCCGAACCCTGCCTTCATCCTGTCTTTATAATATGCTTGTTGTTCAGTATCGTAACTATATTCAGCATCACCCCATTTTTGCATTAACAGTTCGGCCGTAAAGTTACTGTACCTGTTTAAATTATACGTAAGCCCTGCATTAAATTCCAATGGCATTTTTAAAGTTCCGAACCTGCCCGGTGAATCTTCATTTATATCCACCAGGGAACGACGGCCATTTATTATTTTAAAGGACTCTACAGACTGCTCTGCATCGATCGTTACCGGAAGATTCAGGGTTCCACCAAACGCCAGTTGATCGCCATCCCTGAAAACACCGGGGAATGTAGAAAACAGGCCAAACCGGTGGCCAAATTCATATCCCTCCATTTTTTTATCATAATTCTGGTTACTAAAGATATCATCGGACGGGAAAAATACAGATACTTCCTGTTCTATTGAGAGCAAATTTACCGAAAAGGCATATCCCGCATACAAAAATCTAAAAATTCGCCCTCCTGCCCCGAGTTCAAGCCGGTTAATTCCGCCATTGCCGGTTATACTTGTGCCATAACTTACGTTATCAAAGTCCAGGCCGGGTAGTGGTTCAAAGCTTCCTTCAGTAAAACGCCGATAATCCGATCTTGAGACCGGTGTAAATGCAAACGACACGCCCAGCCGGTTCCGGATAATGGGTGCAGTAAGCTGAATATTTTCGATTCCAAACATGGAGCTTTCAGCAGAGGCATTCCTGTCACTTGCTTCGAAATTTGTAAACCCAAGAGCCACGTTACCAAGTGTATGACCCGACACACCCCAGTGAGCTGGATTTGAGATATTGGGCGAAAAATTGGAAAAATTAGAAACTCCGCTCAAACCCATTCCCATTGTATACGCAGAATTTACATCAGCAGGGGCACCAAAACCAAAACCGGAATAGAACGACCCCGTCTTGGAAAGCGAATTATCCTGTGACTGAGCACTGCCTGCCAGCAAAAAAGATATAAATATGCTAAAAAATAATATAGAGTAAAATTTCATACTACGATTCTGATTTTGCAATAGTGATTACAAGTCTGGGACGTCGGTCTTCAACGGTATCCGTTCCCTCAATTTCTGTGGTGTATATCAAGCCGTTTATCGCCTGGGGAGACAGGTAAATCGGCAGATTTTCACCGCCGCCATATACAACGTTTAAAACATAATTAGTAAGATTCAATCTGAACACATCCTTATCCTCTTCAAGCAGTCCGCCAAATGCTATTTCTGTTAAAAATAATTCTGATCCCAGATCGGTCGGTTCAGAACTAAACACATGACCCCTTATCGATTCTGTTTGCGGCCTGCTGAACCCATTCACAACTGCATCAGGATCGGGACTTAAAATAAGCTGTACATTCACAATATTTTCACCTTCCAGATCTTCCGGCAGATCCAGGGTCATCTTCATGTATCTTTCATTATTGTGCAATACAAGTGTATTCCCATGGTCCGGTTCATTTTCCCGGGTCATCGAAGTGCCCCAGTCTCTCATGGTAAAAGTTCTGGTTCCCACTTCCTCATCCGGCGAAACAACCAGCATACTCGTTGCTGACCCAACAATTGGGTTATTCTCATCATCGAGCGACTGTTGGTGCTTGATAAAATGCAGACGCTGATTACTGGTGGAAGGCACAACAGCCAGTCCATTAAAATCGCTTTGATAGAGTGAATCGCGATCCGCATCAGGAGCATCATAAATTTCCAGATATTTCTGTTTCCACTCGTTACTTAGTTCCACTTCTACAGTATCCTCTTCACCCACCTGAAATTCACCCACTTTACTGGCAAGATCCGCAGCTATTGTAGAATTGTACCTCAGCTCATTACCTCTCCATCTTTCATCAACTTCAAATATTTCAAAATCAGAAACAGTGGTTGTTATCCCGTAATCGGCAGTATTGAATACGAATTTTAGTTTGAGCACATCATCCGGGCCAATAGAATCGACCTGGGATTTTATAATTTCGGGTTTTAGCAGTGCAACTGCATTTAAAGTGCCATATGCGGGATCTTCAACATATCCCATTGCCGAGTTTTGCAGCCGGCCGGAGTAGGTTGAGCTGGTTACGGCTTCAAGGCCGGTGACCTCTACAGTACGTGTTTCAACAGTTTCGGTATTGTTATTAATCCCTCCGCCAATAGATCCCGGTGTGCCCTCACAGCCCATCATTGGCAGGATAGCTGTCAGAAGAAGAAAGGCAGCGATTACAAATCGACTGCCTTGGGATGAAACATTATGAATCTTTCTTTCAGACTTAATACTTGATACAGACTGATTACTCATCTTTTCCGGTGATCTCCCGGTAATATTCAGCAAATTTTTTCGATACATCTTCGGGCGAACCCTGAATTTTAGTTGGTTTGATTTTTAATGAGTTAAATAGGTCGTCGAATTGATCTTTTAAATGGTTGCCTGTAACAACATGATCGCTGTATTTGAGCCCAATATTTAATAAATCAAAAACTCCATCTGTTTTCAGATCATCAATATTCACATCATCCGGAAGCCCCAGAAGATCTAAGATACTGCTGTCTTCAAAGATACCCTTATTTTCAGAGTGGTGGAGATTATATACTATCTTTGTGTTCTTGAAAATCTCTTCGTCTTTATATTTTGTACGAACTAAAAGTGGAATTAACCCGGCAGGCCAGTCGTGGCAATGAATGATATCCGGTTCCCACCCGAGACTGATAACTGTTTCGAGCACACCTTTATTGTAGAAGGCAAGCCGCTCATCGTTATCGTCGTAAAATTTCTCTTTCTTTGTATTTTCAAACATTCCTTTCCGTTTGAAATACTTGTCGTTATCTAAAAAGTAAACCTGCAGTTTTGCATTGGGTATGCTGGCTACCTTAATTTTCATGCTCTCAATATTTTCGCCCACTTCAACCTCAATACCCGACAGCCTGATCACTTCATGTAAACGGTTTCTCCGGTCATTAATGGTACCATATTTGGGAAGTAAAATTCTGATCTCAAAACCCTGATCCTGCAGGGAAGCCGGTAAAAATCTTAACAGGTCAGCGGTGTGAGTCATTCTTGCAAAAGGAGCAATTTCGGCAGCTGCATATAATATCTTCATAATGTATTAACGTTAACTTAGGTTAAATCTTGTGAATAGTCGGTGTTTCCGTCTTTTGGGTATAAATCACTTAGCTGATCATCCTCTATCGAATAGAAGTCAAAGAGTGTATCACTCCGTAACCCAAGCCGAAGTGTTTCTACTGAAATTACTTCTGAGGGATGAATGTTGCCTAAATTTACATTGCTTCCAAATTTCTTAATAAACCAGACCTGTTGTTCTTTTTGAGGGGCTTCAAAAAGCAGATGCTCAACCGAAATCTGGTCAGCAATTTCATCGATCAACCCCGATCTAACTTCACCATTCGGACGAAACACACCTACAGTTCCGCTTTCTCTTGCTTCACAAATTACTTTCCATGCACCGGCTTTCAATTCCCCTTCAATCATTTTCACCCATTTGTACGGAGGCATAATATCATTCGGATTTTTACTTCCAACTTCCGACAATACCGTAAAGTCTTTGCTGAGTTTTTCGATAATCTCAAGTTTTCTTTTGTCCGACAGCCAAATCGTACCATTTGAAACTTCTACATATTCAATTTCATATCTCTTCAATAATTCAACATAATTATTCAGCTGATCGCGGAGCATATATGCCTCAAACAGAGTTCCGCCGAAATAAACCGGAATCTCATATTTTTTGTATACACTAAGTTTTTGGTCAAGTGACTGTGTAACGTAAGATGTTCCCCAACCAAGCTTTACTATATCCGTATATCCGGAAGCAACTTCACAAAAATCTTCAGCTTGCCGGACACTGTATCCTTTGTCGAGAGCAAGAGTGATTCCTTCATTTCGTGGTTTCGCTGTACGCTTTGGTAGATGATTTAAATGAAAAGGCATTCCCTGTAGTTAAATATTAACAAGACGGCTTAAGATACGAAACGAAGCTTTTATTGAAAAGTACGCATTAAATCAGTTTTATCCCGCTTCAAAGCGCTCAGACGCCCTGTTTCCCATCACAGCCAAATCTTTAATTCGTTTCGAATCTACATTTTGGAGCATTTCGGGTGTATATCGCCATATCCAGTTATCACCAACGGTGCCCGGCGTATTTGTACGGTGTTCGGTACCCAGGTTCATATAGTCCTGAAGAGGGAATATTGCCTGGTCGGCTACCGATAACATGCCCAGCCGTATCAGTTCCCATTGTACTTCACTTCCATCCGACCTCGTATATTCCCTTAAACGATGTTTTTCCACTTTCGGTGCGGAATTATACCATCCGATGGTTGTATCATTATCATGCGTGCCTGTGTAAACTACACAGTTTTGAGAGTAATTGTGGGGAAGAAAGTCGTTTGAGGAATCGGAATTAAAAGCAAAATGGAGAATTTTCATTCCCGGAAAATTAAATTGATCTCTCAGATTTTTCACACCCGGCGTCATAACCCCCAGGTCTTCGGCAATAATGGGCACTTCCCCGAGCTTTTCATGAATTGTTTTAAAAAGTTTATCTCCAGGGCCTTCTTCCCATGTGCCTTTTATAGCTGTTTTTTCTTCAGCAGGAACTGTCCAGTATTCGTCAAATCCTCTGAAATGATCCACACGAATAGCATCAAAAAGCTCAAACATCTGCTTAAACCGTTCAATCCACCAGCTATACCCATCTTTTTGCAGTATATCCCATTTATATAACGGGTTGCCCCAAAGCTGACCCGTTTCACTAAAATAATCCGGTGGTACTCCCGATACAAGGATTCTGTTGCCCTGCTTGTCAACTTCAAAGTATTTCGGATTTCCCCAGACATCGGCACTGTTGTGATCCACAAATATGGGTATATCTCCTACAACTCGAATTCCAAGGCTGTTTGCATACTCCTTGAGATTATACCACTGATTGGAAAACTCAAATTGAAGCCATATCTGTTTATCAATCTCTTCCTGATGCTCCTTTTTAAAGGCTTTGATGACGGACGGTTTTCTCTGTGCCAGTTCCGGCTCCCACTTATTCCAGGGTTTCCTGTTGTTGGCTTTCGAGCATGCAATAAACAGGCAGTAGTCCTCAAGCCAGACCTCATTGGCCTTTTTAAATTCATTCAGATTCTGTTCATCCTCATCAGATATATTTGAGTAAAATGACCCGGCAGCCTTGACATATAGCTGCTCCTTACGTGCATAGGTCTCATCATAATCAATAGCCGTTGTAACAGGTACTTCATTTTCACGTACTTCATCAGCCGACAACAGACCTTTTTCGACCAAAATATCCAGGCTTATCAGATAGTGGTTACCCGCAAATGCTGAATAACTCGCATAAGGTGAATTTCCATACCCTGTAGGCCCCAGAGGCAGAACCTGCCATATGGTTTGACCGGTTTGCTTTAAAAAATCAATAAAATGTTTTGCCTCATGCCCCAGGTCACCCATTCCGTATTTTGAAGGGAAGGATGTTGGATGCACAAGAGTGCCACAAGATCTTGGAAATCTCATTATTTAAACTTTAAAAATATTGATGAATCAGCTTCTTTTTGGTTTTAAAATCATCCCTGCGAGAGGCGGAACCGTAGTCACAATGTGTGCAGATTGACTATGCCAGTTGCCTTCGTGCCCCTGAATGAACGTTGGACCGGTATTGCTTCCGCCATAAAATTCAGAATCACTGTTTAAAATCACCTCATACTCACACGCTTCCGGTACACCAAATTTATACTCGTAATGGAGTGTCGGTGTAAAATTTAAAATAAACACCAAAAAATCGTCAGGGTTTTTACCTTTTCTTACAAAGGAGAGAAGGCTGTTATCTGCGTCACTAATATCAATCCATTCAAATCCCTTCCAGTTCGAGTCTACCTGATACAGGGCCGTTTCGTTACGATATTTTGTATTCAGATCCCTGACAAGACTTTGAACTCCACGGTGATTTTCCCACTGTAAAAGGTGCCAGTCGATTGAATGAGCCTCTGTCCACTCACTCCATTGTCCAAATTCGCCGCCCATAAACAACAGTTTTTTACCTGGATGGCCAAACATATAAGTATAGAGCAATCGGAGGTTGGCAAATTTTTGCCAGTCATCGCCCGGCATTTTTGCCAGCAGCGACTGTTTCATGTGTACCACCTCATCGTGCGACAATGGCAGCACAAACTGTTCAGAGAATGCATAAATCAACGAAAAACTAAGCTGATCCTGGTGATACCTCCTGTAAATCGGATCCTTCACCATATAAGTTAGGGTATCATTCATCCATCCCATATTCCACTTAAAATCAAAACCAAGCCCACCGGATGAGGTTGGTTTAGAAACTCCCTGCCAGCTTGTGGATTCTTCAGCAAAATTCAGGATGCCCGGAAAGTAATCGTGAGAAACTTCATTAAATCGTCGTAAGAAATGAATGGCCTCAAGGTTTTCCCGCCCGCCATACTGATTTGGAATCCATTCGCCCTCTTCTCTGGAATAATCGAGGTAAAGCATGGATGCGACCGCATCGACCCGTAACCCGTCAATATGAAACTCTTCCAGCCAGTAGATAGCATTTGATATCAGGAAGTTAAGCACCTCCGCTCTACCAAAATTAAAAATACAGGTTCCCCAATCTTTATGCTCTCCCATTTTTGGATCCTCGTGCTCATAAAGAGCCGTACCATCAAAACGTCTCAATCCGTGATCATCTTTGGTGAAGTGTGCGGGAACCCAGTCTACAAGTATGCCAATCCCCGCCTTGTGGCACTCGTCCACAAAATATTTCAGGTCGTCAGGGTTTCCGAAACGGCTTGTTGGGGCAAAATAGCCGGTAATCTGGTAGCCCCAGGAGGGATCATAAGGGTGTTCGGCAATCGGCATCATTTCGACATGTGTAAACCCCAGGTCTTTTACATATGGGATCAATTCGTTGGCAAGCTCACGATAATTTAAAAATCCCGGATCCCTGTCCGTATGTCTCTTCCATGAGCCGGGGTGTATTTCATAGATAGAGATGGGCTGATTATGATCCTGTATTTTTGACCTCTCCTTCATCCATTTATCATCTGTCCATTTATGTTTGCTGCTCCAGACAATGGAAGCAGAACCGGGCCGCAGTTCAGAGTAAAAGGCATACGGATCTGATTTTTTTAAAGGGGCATCACTTATCTGGGTCTTGATTTCAAACTTATACATGTCACCGTCCGTCACGTGAGGTATAAAAGTTTCCCATAAACCCTGGTCATAATATTTTCTCATGCCATGAACCCTGCCATCCCAGTTATTAAACGATCCAACAACATTAACTCTCCAGGCGTTTGGTGCCCAGGTTACAAAATGAGTTCCATCTACTCCGTCAACCGTTTTTTTATGAGCTCCCATCCAATTATAGGCATGGTGATGATTACCCTCGCCCCAAAGCTGCAGATCAAAATCATTCAGGAGTGTACCAAACCGGTAGGCATCTTCAAGTGTATAGGGTTCTCCCTCGTGCGGTGTAATTTTAATTTTATAGGCAAACCGTTTTTTACGCCTGCTGAATATATGTTCAAACAATCCTTCATCTGTTAGCCGCTTCAAGGTGGCAGGTTTCCCCGTATCCGGAATAATCTCTACAGATTTCGCATCCGGTCGAAAACAGCGCACCACAAGCTTATCCTTACCCTTTATTTTTTCAGTTTGTAAACCAAGTACTGAAAATAGATTCCCATGTTCGCCGTTGGATATTGCCTTAATTTCTTCGATTTTAAGCATCGGCCTCTAGCATTTTGAAAGTTTTAAATGATGTTTCAATAAGATAGACATATTATACTGAAATTGGTTCTATCTAGAAAAGAACTTAATCGGGTACACAATACCAAATTGACTTGATGAATATTATACAATTTATATCCCGCCGCTACCTGTTTTCTAAAAAGCACGTATCGCTGATCTCTGTATTAACCGGTATTAGTATTGCGGGAGTGACCCTCGGTACCGCCTTACTGATTATCGTTCTTTCTGTCTTCAACGGGTTTTTTGATGTAATCCGGGGCTTTCTCCTCTCATTCGATCCGGATATTCGAATCGAACTTGCCGATCAGCCCTCCATGCTTATGGATCAAGAATTGACAAACTCGATTGAACAGCATCCCGAAGTGATCAATGTTGCCCCCTATGTAGAAGGCAAAGTGATGCTTACTTTTAAAGACGAACGAAATGAAGTAGTTGTAGTAAGAGGCCTTAAGAAGGAATCCCACATACGGATCAGGGAGTTGGAAAACAGTATCCAAAACGGCGTATTCGACCTTTCCATACAGGAGGAGCGGCCGGGCGTAATTATCAGTGAAGCCCTTGTGAACAGGTACCGGCTGAGTCCCGGTGATGAAATAGCTATGCTCAGTACTTCCGGTATGAGAAGGGCTTTAACACAATTTTCCGCCCCCCGGGTCAGCCGTTTTCATGTTCGCGGCAGCTACTCAATACAGCAAATTATTGAGGGAGATGTGGTTTATATTGATCTGACAGCTGCCCAGCGGCTGTTCAATATGCGAAATGAAATCACAGGCTTTGATCTGCAGCTGACCGATACCGACAATGCTGAACAGGTAAAAGCAGATCTGCAGAAACTGCTGGGTGATCAATACCGGATTCAAACATGGTATGACCTGCAAAAGCCTTTATATGATGTAATGTACATCGAAAAATGGGGCTCCTATTTTATTCTGATGATCATTGTGTTAGTGGCGGTTCTCAATATTGTTGGTTCTTTGACCATGATCGTTCTTCAAAAAAGAAGGGACATCGGCGTGCTGATCTCCATGGGGATGACCTCCAAAAAGATAAAAAGGATTTTTCAGAGCCAGGGAATTCATATTGGCCTGATTGGATGTGGCCTGGGTGGGACAATTGGAATATTATTGAGCCTGGCCCAAAAGGAGTTCGGCCTTATAAAACTCACTTCTTCATTCATCATTGATGCCTACCCGGTTTCAATTAATCCGCTTGATATCGTTCTTGTCTTAAGCGGCAGTATGATATTGTGCCTGCTTGCAAGCTGGTATCCGGCCTCGAGGGCTTCGGCTATTAATCCGGCGGATGCAGTCCGGAATGAATAACCGGCTCAGGATACAGATGAATAAGTATCCGGCAGATCATTTTCATAGAGAACAATATCACCGGGCTTTGCATAATCCATTACGATATCATTTGCCTCAAATAGAGAATTTACCACTTTTACGTTCACTTCCGGGCCGTTCACAGATTTCTGTATTCCTCTGCGAATGGGCTGAGTCTGCTCCTCACCCACCAGTATAATTAAATCAATGGCTGAACGGGCAATATGCTCACCAAATTTTTCATTTTCTTCGCTTTCCCGGTCACCTAGCTCAATCATACCGGGAGTGATTATTATTCTACGTCCCGATTCAAAAGAGGAAAGTATATCCACAGCATTTTTTGCCCCAACCGGATTGGAGTTAAAGGCATCATCTATGATAATCAGTCCGTTCTGCCTTTTCAGTTCCAGGCGGTGTTCCACCGGTTTCATCCCTGATGCAGCCAGGGCAATTGTTTTCATCCTTATCCCAAACTCTCTTGCAACTGCCCCGGCAAGCAGCATATTCTGGATATTATGGGCCCCGAGAAGTTGAGTTTCTATTTTTTCCTGCTGTTCAGGCTTGCCGTCATCACTCATCCACTGCATAGTAAAAGAGGTGCCGGAAGGCCCCACTTTGATGTCATCGGCTCGTACCGACCCTTCCGATCCTGCATACACCACTTTTACATCATCCCGGAGGGTACCCATCTCTTTTACCAGGGGGTCATCTGAATTGAGGATAAGGGTACCGCCCGGTTTTAACTCGCGCGCTAGTGTAGATTTTTCCCTGGCTACGGCTTTTTGAGAACCGAAAGTTTCAAGATGTGAGATGCCCACATTCGTTATAATGGAAATATCCGGGCGGGCTATTTTGCAAAGTTCCTGAATATTACCTTCATACCTGGCACCCATTTCCAGAATCAGCACCTGGTGCTGAGCACTCAGATCGTTATTGATCACCTTGCATATTCCCATCGGTGTATTGTAACTGCCGGGTGTTACACACACTCTTATACGTTCCTTCAGAAAGGTATCGATCACAAATTTTGTACTGGTTTTGCCATAACTTCCCGTGATTGCAACAACTTTTAAATGGGGCAGCGAAGCCAGTTTTTTTCTGGCTTTTCGTTTAAATCCATTCTGAATGAATGTCTCAACGGGCTTCATCAGCCATGCAGAGAAATATAAGAAGAAAGGAACAAGCATATCGATCACTACAAGGCTAAAACTGAGCAGGTACGGATCGGTACTCATAAAGGGATCGGCAAAATTATGCAACGCCAGCCCGCTGTACGATAATCGGATCAGATAATACCAGCTCACAAATAAAATGATGCCCAGCACGGTGGTTAACCTCTTCATCCTGGAAGTAAACACGAGCGGCTTTTTCTCTTTTTCTTCCCGATAGCGCGATACTCCCAAAAACCAGAATATTGAAAATGTAATTATAATCAATGTACCTGCACTCAATGTAACCCACTCAATGAACAGATAGAGCATTGATAAAATCACAATGTTGAATAAGATATGCTCTGCCGTTATCCCTTTATCATAAAAATTATTATTCAGCCAGGTCCGGTACTCATTGGTTTTATACCCAACCTGCTGGAACATGTGCAGATGATGCCGGGCCCTGTAGAGGGAGTGACGAATAAATATGGCTATTACTAAAATCAGTAAGCCTTCAAGTAACAAAGTATATGTATTCAACTGAATATCATTTTGAATTGTTGACGATGCGATCTGTTGTCGAAACTAAAGGTACGATGCATTATATTACCAACCACAAAAATTGCAATTAACCCATACTAAAGAGAAAAGATATGAAATTAATTATCCCAATGGCAGGTAGAGGAACACGTGTAAGGCCACATTCACACACTACACCAAAGCCGTTACTGCCGGTTGCAGGCACTATGATTGTGGAGAGAATTGTAGAAACCTTTTCCAGAACCCTCGACAGTACCATTGACGAAATTGTTTACATATTGGGGCCCGATTTTGGAAGGGAAATTAAAGAAACGCTTACGGAAATGAGTAAGCGTCATAATGCAAAGTCGACATTCAGGGTTCAGGATATTGCACTGGGTACTGCTCATGCCGTTTCCTGTGCGGGAGAAGACCTGGAAGGTGAGGTTATTATTGTATTTGCCGACACTCTTTTTGATTCAAAAGAAAAAGTAACTGTGGAAGATGCCGACAGTGTTATCTGGCTGAAGCAAGTTGAAGATCCATCCAGATTTGGAGTAGCGGTTCATAAAGATGATAAAATTACTGATTTTGTGGAGAAGCCAAGCGAACCCATTTCAAATCTTGCAATTATCGGGGTTTATTATTTTAAAAAGGGAGAAGAACTGATGAAGGAAATTCAGTACCTGCTCGATCATAAAATTGTTGGCCACGGCGATGAATATCAGCTCACGGATGCGCTTGACCGGCTGCTGAAAGATGGTAAAATATTTAAAAAAGCAACTGTAGATGAGTGGCTCGATTGCGGCACACTGCCCGCATGGCTGGAAACATCCGGCGAAATTCTGCAAAAAGAGAAGCATGATTATGATGAATATGAAAATTCAACGATTACTCCACCGGTTTATATTGGCGAAGGAGTTGAAATCAGCGGAAGTAAAATCGGCCCGAATGTAAGCATTGAAGAAGGTACTGTAGTAAAAAACAGCAGTGTTAAAAATTCAATTATTCAAAAAAATGCTTTATTGGACGGATGTGATCTGCAAGATTCCACCATCGGTAACCACACGGAAGCATACAATGCCAAAGGGGAAATTCATATTGGCGATCACTCGATATTGAAGCAGTAGACTGCCGATATCGTACTATTTACACGTACCCGGTTCATGAATCTGGAGTTCAGATACATCAAATAAAATCGTCCAGCGGGCGATTTTTGTTTGCCCCTTTCAGTACGTTGTGGATCTCTTTGTGCGGTTCTTCGGGCTCGAGGTGAAGAGTTACCACAGCATCGCTTTCAAGGGCGTCAATTAATTTTCGCTCCAATTGGGTAGCGTCGTCATGAGCCTGTTTTAAGGTTACTGTTTTTTCGAATGTAAGATGCAGTTCCACCCAGGTTGTTTGTCCGGAAGTTCGATGGCGCAGATGATGCCAGTCTTCAATTGAACCGGGAAGATCATTCCCGAGTATCTCAAGCAGGGCTTTATGAACGTCAGGATCCCTTGCATCCATGATGCCGTTAATGGAAAACCGGACCAGTTTAAATCCCTCAAAGAATATGTATCCTGCGATTGCTAAACTCACAGCTGTATCAAGGATTACCCATCCAGTAACGGAGATTAAAAACAGAGTTAAGATCACACCACCGCTGGTCCACACGTCTGTTAAAACATGTTTTCCATTGCTTACGGCCATCATGTTTTTCTCTTCCCGCCCCACTTTCAGAACATAACTTCCTAAAATCAGGTTTATGATCGCAGCAATGGCCATGAGTATCATTCCCAGGCCCAGTTCATTAATTTCATGACCGGTAATTAGATTTTGAACGGCCAGAAAAAGAATAGTGATAGCAGCCAGAATAATTACGACGCCTTCAATTCCGATCGACAAGAATTCTATTCTTTCGTGCCCATAGAGATGATCATCATCTGCAGGCTTCTGGCTTAAGTAGTATCCGTAAAGAACAAAACCCACAGCAAGTACATGCACAATTGACTCAGCCGTATCAGAAAAAGCAGTCACCGCATCGGTGAACAGGTATGCAGCCATTTTCACTCCCAGCGAGAGAAAAGAGATCATAAAACTGGTTATCAGAGCATATTTAACTCTGTTTGATGAAAACATGGGCGCTAATTATCAAATTAAAGAAACTTATCTTATAGCTGTATGCTATCATGAATGTTTTTATTTTGACAAGCTAATTAAAAATAAAGATTGTTTTGACCGAAATTCCACAACAGCATAAAAGTCTTTTTGAAACTATCGGGCGTGTTGCAGATTCCATCAACCAGGAAGTTTTTGTAGTAGGCGGCTACGTCCGCGATTTTTACCTTAACAGACTGGATCCCGACAGTATTACAGATATTGACTTTGTGACTTTAGGATCAGGTATTGAGCTTGCCAGAAAAATAGCCAAGGAACTCCGGACAGATAATATTTCCGTATTTAAGAAATTTGGAACGGCCCAGGTAAAATACAGGGATATGGATCTTGAATTTGTAGGTGCCCGCAAGGAGAGTTACAGGAGTGATTCAAGAAAACCTCTTGTGGAAGACGGCACGTTTGAGGACGATCAGCTGCGGAGAGATTTAACAATCAATGCTCTTTCGTGGTCCCTGAACCCAAATGCTTTTGGTGTTTTACACGATCCATTCAACGGGATTAAGGATCTTCAGAACAAAATAGTCCGAACCCCTATAGATCCTGAGAAAACCTTTGACGACGACCCACTGAGAATGATGCGGGCTGTGCGTTTTGCCAGTCAGCTGCAGTTTACCATTCACAATGAAACCATGGAAGCCATAAAAAAAATGGCCCCGCGGCTCTCCATTATCTCTAAAGAGAGAATTATTGAAGAACTCAATAAAATTGTCTGTACCCAAAAGCCCTCAGAAGGTTTTGCGCTTCTCCTTCATTCCAACCTGCTGAAACAGTTTTTCCCCGAAATGGTAAACCTGGTGGGTGTGGATGAAAAAAAAGGACAGCGCCACAAAGATAATTTCTGGCACACCCTTAAAGTTCTCGACAACACAGCCAAAATGGGAGGTGATCTGTGGTTAAGATGGGCCGCCATCATGCATGATATCGCCAAACCTCCTACCAAAAAATTCAAAAAAGGCATAGGCTGGACTTTTCACGGCCACGATGCTCTGGGTGCAAAGTGGGTTCCCAGAATTTTTAAGCGTCTTGGCCTGCCGCTTGACGAAAGAATGCGTTATGTCCGGAAACTGGTGCGCCTCCATTTGCGGCCCATTGCCCTGGTTTCAGAGGAGGTCAGCGACAGTGCAGTTCGAAGGCTTATCTATGAAGCAGGAGAAGATATTGAAGATCTGATGCTTCTGTGCAGGGCAGATATTACGAGTAAAAATGAGTGGCGGGTAAAAAAGTACAGAAACAATTTTGACCGGGTTGAGAAAAAAATTCATGAGGTTGAAAAGAAAGATCAAATCAGAAAGTGGAAAAATCCGATTAGCGGAGATGAGATAATGGAAGTCCTTAATCTGAAACCGGGTCCTGCCGTGGGTAAGGTTAAAGATGAAATCAAGGATGCCATTCTGGATGGAAAAATTTCCAATAATCATGAAGAGGCATATGAGTATCTTTTGAATATGAAAGAACGGATGAAGACATCTCAGTAACTCACATTAAAATTCTGCAAAATTATGGAAATATATACTCTGATCGGGCTGGCTGCTGGTTTCTGTACAACCGTTGCTTTTTTGCCGCAGGTTATTAAAACCTGGAAATCAAAATCGGCTAAAGATCTCTCTTTAGGAATGTACTTAATCCTCTGTACAGGCATATTGTTATGGCTTACATACGGTATTTTGATTTCGGATTTACCCATCATACTTACAAATGTGGCTACATTAAGCCTCGCACTGAGTATCCTGTTTTTTAAACTGAGCTACAAGGAGTAAATTTGAAACTCATATACAATAACCCAGTTTAATTACAACCCCGATAATTAGTTGTTACGAAAATGTGGATAGCAAATTCCTACGGAAAAGTAAATCTTGGGCTGCATGTGCTTGAAAAGCTATCGACCGGCTATCACCGAATTGAAACCGGATTCTGTTTTATCGAATGGAGTGACCGGTTTGAAGTGGTGCCTTCACTGGATTATAGCCTGTCCCTATCGGATGAATCCATACCCGCTGATGGAACAAACCTGATCACAAAAGCATACCGAGCATTTGAACAATATATCGGTTTAAAGCAGCACTATAACTTTTCGTTAACTAAACACATACCTGCGGGCGCCGGTTTGGGGGGAGGAAGCAGTAATGCGGCGCTCACGCTCCGTATTCTTAACAAACTTGAGGGCAGTGGCCTCGCTAAAAACGAACTCATCGATCTAAGCCGTACTCTTGGCTCAGACATTGCTTTTTTTATCAACGGAAAACCCGGAATCGGAACGGGACTAGGACAGGATATTGAACCTCTGAACATACAGCCCGATGCCTGGATCGTAACCGTTAATCCGGGTTTTGAATGTTCTACAGCTGAAGCCTACCAAAACTGCATTCCCAATCCCGAACCCGATTTTTCGATCAGGGGTGTACTTTTGGAAGAGGAGATCAGTGAATGGCAAATCCTTCTACAAAATCAGCTGGAGCCACCCGTTATTGCAAGACATGAACTGATTGGTAATATTAAGGACCAGCTGATCGATTTGGGGGCTGAATATGCTTCTATGAGCGGAAGCGGTTCAAGTGTTTTTGGCATTTTTGAGCAGGATTTTGTTGCAATTAATGCTTACGAATCGTTTCATAAACTTGGATTTGCAGCAAATTTAACCCGGCCGAAATTCACCCCCGATTATGGCATTTATCAAAAAGAGACTGACTGAAAGTTTGATCAAATTGACAATACATAGCATCACTATTCAATTTGGTTCTTAATTTCATAAATTAGTTGCGTACAAATTTACAACAATAAATAATATGGCTAAGAATAAGCAAATTAACCCCAGAGCCGGAATGGATGTCGACTCCTTCCGTGAAGATATTAAACAGCACCTGCGATACACACTTTCCAAAGATGAATACTCATCCACCGAATGGGATAATTACAGAAGTGTGGTTCTTTCCGTTGTGGACCGTTTGCACGACCGCTGGATCGATACTCAGCAAAGTTACTATAATAATGATACCAAGCGTGTTTACTACCTCTCGATGGAGTACCTGATTGGACGGTTACTGGATAATATGCTGGTGAACCTGGGCCTTCAGGATGTAGCTGCCGAAGCTATGGAAGAAGTTGGACTGGACTATGACAGAGTGAGAAGTGCAGAATGGGATGCCGGGCTGGGAAATGGCGGGCTGGGACGATTAGCAGCCTGCTTTTTGGATTCCATGGCAACATTGGGAATTCCTGCCATGGGTTACGGCATTCGATATGATTATGGAATATTTTATCAGCAAATAGAAAACGGATACCAGGTTGAGAAACCCGATTTATGGCTTCGATATGGAAATCCATGGGATATTGTAAGACCTAAAATTCAGTATAATGTTCCATTTTATGGTGATTCTCATGCTTATCACGATGATAAAGGTGAACTGCGCTTCAAATGGGAACACACACATGATGTTCTTGCCGTAGCGTACGACACACCGATTCCCGGATATAAAAATGATATTGTAAATAATCTCAGATTATGGAAAGCTTCATCGTCTTCATCTATCGATTTGAAAAGTTTTAACCAGGGCCAATACATTGATGCCGTGCGTGATACACAGCTCAATGAAAATATTACACGTGTTCTTTATCCGAATGATAAGATGTTTGTGGGGCAGGAATTGCGGCTGAAGCAAGAATTTTTCCTGGTAAAAGCCTCCATGGCCGATATCATTCGTCGATTTAAAAAGACAGACGACGACTGGAGAAAACTTCCCGAAAAGGTTGCCATACAGTGCAATGATACTCACCCAAATTTAGCTATACCGGAACTCATGAGGTTCTTAGTGGATGAAGAGGGCCTTAACTGGGATTTGGCTTGGGATATCACCGTTAAAACCATGTCTTATACTAATCACACACTTCTGCCGGAAGCCCTTGAAAAATGGCCGGTATCCCTGTTAAGAAACCTGTTGCCCCGGCATTTGCAGATTATCTATGAAATTAATCGCCGGTTTCTTCAATCCATACAGGGTGAAATAGGAGATGACCGCGGAAAAATCAGCCGTGTATCCCTTATTGGCGAAGGAGAAGATCCCGTTATTCACATGGCATCGCTGGGAATTGTTGGATCACATAAAACAAATGGTGTTGCAGCTCTTCACAGCGACCTGCTGAAGAAAACACTATTTCGTGATTTTTATGAAATTTTTCCGGACAGATTCACAAACAAAACAAACGGTATTACTCCACGCAGATGGCTTCGGCAATGTAACCGTCCACTGGCTGATCTTATTACCGGAAAGATCGGCGAGGAGTGGGTCACCGACCTGGATCAGCTCAAGAAAATTGAGAAATTTGTTGACGACAAAGCCTTCATGAAAGAATTCGCAAAGATTAAGCAGAACAACAAAAAGCGAATGGCGGAATACATTAAACTTAAACAAGGTATTGAGATAAACACCAAATCAATATTTGATATTCAGATTAAGCGAATTCATGAGTATAAACGTCAGTTAATGTTCACTCTTTATGCAATTACTCAATATAACCGGATAAAGGAAAATCCTGATATGGATGTAGTTCCGCGAACCATTTTAGTTGCCGGCAAAGCAGCACCCGGGTATACCATGGCAAAACTATTCATTAAACTGATGAATGATGTAGGAGAAACCATTAACAACGATCCGGAGATTGAAGACAAACTGAAATTTATCTTTCTGGAAAATTACAGCGTTACCCTGGCTGAAAAAATGATCCCATCCGCAAATTTGTCGGAACAGATATCAACAGCAGGGTTCGAAGCCTCCGGAACCGGAAATATGAAGTTTGCCTTAAACGGGGCTTTGACTATTGGCACCCTGGACGGGGCGAATATTGAAATTAAAGAAGAAGTGGGAGATGAAAATATCTTTATCTTTGGAAATACTGTGGATGATGTGGATAAACTTCGTCTTGAAGGCTACAATCCATGGGATTACTACAATGCGAATATTGAGCTCAAAAAAGCGCTCGACCAGATAAAAGACGGATTCTTCAATTCAGATACTGAGCTGTTTAATCCGATTATTGATGCACTGCTCCACAAAGGGGATTACTTCCTTGTACTGGCGGATTATGAGGCTTACATCAACAAACAGGCCGAAGTTGATGATCTATACAGAAATCAAACTGAATGGAATAAAATTGCCCTGAAGAACACTGCACGTGTCGGAAAATTTTCATCCGACCGAACCATCCGTGAGTATGCTGAAGAGATCTGGGATGTGAAGGTAAAAAAATAGAGATTGCTGCAGGAATCATATAAACATCAAAAAGGCTTACGGGCCGGTATAGCCATTACCGGCCTCTGCCAATTAACTTTGAAATATCTATATGGAAAATTTTTTTGAGCAATCTTTCTCGGAGATCATTTCTACTGCACATGATTTGCTGACAACTACCCTGTTTCAGCTGAAAGAAACCCCGGTAACAATTTTATCTTTACTCATTTTCTTCGGATTTCTCACGGCATTTGCAATTGCCGGAGGGATTACAAAACGAATCCTGCACAAAAATGTACTGCCAAGATTTGAAATTGAGTCGGGTTTACGGTACACCCTTGCCCGGGTCTCTCAGTATATTATTGTAAGCATCGGAGTTCTTATCTCATTCCAGTTTGTTGGTATTGACCTAAGCAGCCTGGCCGTGATATTCGGACTCCTATCTGTAGGTATAGGTTTTGGCCTGCAAAATATTACCTCCAATTTTATATCCGGGCTGATTGTTCTGTTTGAACGCCCAATCAGTGTAGGAGACCGCGTTAGTGTTGGAGGGGTGGAAGGGGACGTGATAGAGATAAATATCAGGGCAACAAAAATACGCACATTGAATAATATCTCTATTATTGTTCCCAATTCGGAGTTCGTGGCCAGCAACGTCATTAACTATTCACATGGTGATTCCACGTATCGCCTCGATCTGTCCGTAGGGGTTTCCTATAACTCTGATCTTGATGTGGTATTAAAAGCACTTCAGGAAGTTATTGACGAAAATAATGAAATCTTATCCTATCCGGAATCTCAAATCCATCTCACTGAATTTGGTGATTCGTCCTGGAATATGCAGATTCGCGTCTGGATCCCCGATGTAAAGCGGTATCCGATTACACGAAATGAGATAAACCAGGCTATTGTCCATAAATTCCGGGAGCGCGAAATCGAAATCCCATTCCCGCAGCGGGATCTCCATATGCGATCCAGCATACCATTGCCGCTTGAGAATAAGGAATAGAAGAAAAGAAAGAGTTTACCTCAAAGATTGTACTATATCTGGCAGCCAATCTGTCTCATTTGATTTTACTCCAGAACAAACCGGAAAGTAATGGTACCCCACTGAGGTTCTTGCGGAACACCGGCCGGAAGCCTGGAGAATCTCCAGCTCCTGAGCGTTCTCATTACTTCTCTTTCCAGTTCCGGGTTCATTTTACGAAGGGGTCTCACACGTCCTAATGAGCCATCAGGATTCACTTCAAAGCGAATTGTAATCACAGCTTCTTCGTTGGTCTCGTTACTCGGCAGCGGCTGAATCATGGGCGAGCGATCCAGTTCGCCTTCCCATTCCAACGCGTAGGGAGCAGATTTATCCGAGGTATTTCCCGTACCCTGGTCTACATTTACTTCGCCTGTTGTGCCGTCAACATCGCCACTGGTTTCAATT
>JBBDMD010000143.1:0-3537 GCA_040878515.1 Balneolaceae bacterium
GAACCAACTATTCAACCTGAACATCTCCATAGCTGATGACGTTTTCGTTAGCATCTGTAATTATTATTCTATATAAACCTTGTGGATTTGCTTGATCATCAGCAAGTTCTAAACCAATTATACTAATTGTTGTATCACCGGGTGGCAACTCACCACTTCTAGGAGCGCCTAAAGGGCGGAATTGAGATCCAGTTGATCTATTAGTTATTACAAAAGTATATAATCCAATAATACTTTGAATTCCAAAATTTGATACTATAATTCTCAATTCTTCATTTGTTTGAACTGGATTGGGATGTGCATATAAAACTTCTACTAAACCTTGAAAGAATGGAGAGATCCTCCAATCATCTGGATCTACTTGATCATTTATAACTTTACCACTTATATCAGTTTGTGTAAATCCTTTCGGTTCACTAAAAGCTTCTCTCTCAAATTCACGCTGGTCACTGCTCTGGTTGCAGCCGGTAAAAATGAGGGCTGAAAACAGTGAAAATAGAATGAGTCGATAGATGAATGAATAGGCCATAGATGTTTGTTCAGATAAATTGGGAGTTCATATAAATGATTCAAAAATGTCCCAAAATGCGTGATTAAAAATCGTATTTTGTAGAAATAAAATTAATAAACCAAGAAGTTAATGATACAGGTTTACGGAATTAAAAACTGCGATAAAGTCCGAAAGACAATTACCTGGTTTAAAGATAAACAAATTGATTACGAATTTATTGATCTGAAAAAAGAGCCGCTTTTAAAGGAAGAACTTCAGGATTTTGTGGATGCCATTGGTATCGATCCTCTTCTGAACAGGAGAGGAACCACCTGGAGAAAACTTGGACTGAACGATAAAGACCTTGATGATGAGCAGCTATTTGAAAAACTCCTTGAAAATCAGATGATGATTAAAAGGCCGGTTTTAATAAAAAATGATTCCATATTGGTAGGATATGATGAGGATGCGTTTGAAGCATTTATTGAATAGTATTGTCATAGTTTCCGGTCTCTGTCTCATTCATACATCTGTAGTTGCTCAGCAGAACTTTTCATATGAAAGATCGGAACCTCCCACTCTTGAGATGCTGATTGATGCCCGTGAAGTGTTTGAATACGAGGTTTCCTACGGGCCCTTCACACTTGGATGGGTGGAGGTGGAACTGCTCCCAGATTCAACGTACGAAGGCAATAAAGCCTATCATATACGGACACTCATGAAAACCAATAGCCGGCTGCTATTTGTAGGTTATCAAGAGATTCACTACAAAAGCCTGTTTCAGTATAATGAGAAGTGGCCCTACAGCTTTGTATTTTGGAGAGATGATATTCATAGCGAAGAGTATGATAAGTTCAGGATCATTTTTGACAGGGACACACAGCAGGCCATCTTTTTTGAAGAAGGCGAGCAGACCGAAACCCTTGAGTTAATAGAACCTGCCAGCGGCGGCGATATTATTTTTTACTACTCCCGCCTCTTTGCAGGTTTGGAAGAACGATATTCGCTTCCTGTTTATACAGAAGATGAACAGGGAACGGTTACAGCAATCAGCAGCCCGGAAACTGAAATGCGAGAGTATGAGGCATTTGAAGAGCCGATTGAAACTTATCTGAGTAATGGAGAAGCAGATATTGAGGGCCCCTTTGGTTTCAGGGGAAGTTTTAAATCCTGGTTTTCGACGGATGATCTTCGGGTACCGGTGGAAGCACACGCCAGGGTAATATTTGGAAATGTAAAAGTACGATTAATCTCATATCAACGTGGTGAAAACAATTAAAATCTATTTTCAAAAACTACAGGCAGCCGGAGATCTTCCCCTGCCATCTTATGAAAGTGATCAGGCAGCGGGAATGGATATCAGGGCAGCTCTTGATAAACCACTGGAACTGGAACCGGGCAAAAGAGCTTTAATTCCAACCGGGCTGAAAATGGCCCTGCCCGAAGGTTATGAAGCCCAGATCCGTCCCCGAAGCGGATTAGCCTATCGCAATGGCATTACCATGCTCAATACACCGGGTACAATCGATGCCGACTACAGGGGGGAAGTTAAAGTACTGGCCATTAACCACGGGGATGAAACATTTACCATTTCCCACGGCGACAGAATTGCACAAATGGTGATTTCCCCGGTATACAGGGCCGCTCCTGAGGAGACGAATGAATTGCCTGCAACGAAACGGCTGGAAGGAGGGTTTGGAAGTACAGGGGTAAAATGAGCAGCTTTAAAAGCTGAAATCCGAAAATATAATTTCCCCGATTATTCAAATCTGAGGCCAACAGACGCAAAAGATTGAAAGCAAAACTAAAGCCATACATTAAGCTGGTTAAAAACAACCATAACTACAGGCGGTTATGGCTCAGTCAGATTATATCCAACTTTGGGGATTGGTTTGGGATATTAGCCGTCTATGCTCTTATTCAGCAGTACAGTGGTTCCGAATTGCTTTTAGGCCTGATCATTGTGGTGAAAATGCTTAGTCTTGCTTTTTTCTCACCCCTCGCCGGGTATATAACAGATCGATTTAACCGCAGATTGTTAATGATATGGTGTGATATACTTCGTGGTATAATAGTATTGGGTTTTTTACTTATCGTATCCACGCAGTCTTTGTGGCTGGCTTACCTGTTAATTTCGGCCCAAATGGTGTTTTCGGCCATTTTTGAACCTGCTAAAACATCTTCGATTCCCAATGTAACTACCGATGAACAGCTGGTAAACGCTAATATTTTATCGGCAGCTTCCTGGAGTATCATTTTTACTACCGGAATGGCACTTGGCGGGCTGGCAACAGGATATCTGGGTACGGATATAGTCTTTATTATCAATTCAGCCAGCTATCTGTTATCGGCTTATTTTATTTACAAAGCCGTTATTCCTCAGGTAACAATGAGTGACAGTGAGAAGCACAGAACCAGAAATCCAATGACGGGTATCAGGGAGGGCTTTCGGTTTTTGATTGAAAACAGATATGTACTGCGCCCGACTCTGGCAAAAGGGATGTTTACGATGTGCCTGGGAGCACTGGTTTATATGCTCATTATTGTTGCAGAAGAAGTTCTGATGATGGGAAGCGTAGGGTTGGGAATCCTTTATGCCGCACGTGGTGTAGGCACCGGGATCGGGCCTGTAGTTGGCAGAAGGGTGTTTAAAAAAGAGAGGTACTGGGTTCGCGGAATGGGATTTTTTATGATTATCGGTGGCCTGATGTATGCATTTGTCAGCGGTGTTGAATCACTGATCTTAATGAGCCTTTTTGTAATGTTGGCCCATATGGCATCCGGTTCCAACTGGGTTATGAGTACAGTTCTGCTTCAGCGGCGGGCTCCAGATACATTCCGGGGAAGAGTATTTAGTACGGAGTGGCTGTTGTTTACACTTGCACAGTCTGTATCGGTTACGGGTGCCTCGTTAATCCTTGAATTTGATATTCTGACCATTCGTGAAACCATGGCACTGTTTTCCGGGTTGCTAATTCTTTCAGGTACGTTCTGGCTGGTTAAGATCGTTCCACAGGAGGAATCAGAGCATGACCGTAAAGCTGAAC
>JBBDMD010000144.1:0-1785 GCA_040878515.1 Balneolaceae bacterium
TTAAAAATGGATCTTCAGTACCCCTTCCTTCAGAGAGTGTGGTTCCTTCAAAATAGACCATCCCGGGGTATATAAATGCCTGATCAAAACGGGCCAGGTTGGGTGAAGGCGAAACCCATGGTAAACCCGTATCCGGCCAGATCATATTCCTGGACCACCCGTTCATTTTGATAACCCGGAGTTCAGGTTTGTTTTCAAAATCCATCCACCCCTCACCTGCAATCATTAGGCCCAATTCTCCCATTGTCAGGCCATGGGCAATCGGTATAGGATAAGCACCAACAAATGATTTAAATTCTTCCTCAAGCACCCATCCGCTCACATAGTTTCCGCCCAGCGGGTTTGGCCGGTCGAGAATCCAAACGGGAGTCCCGGATTCTGAGGCTGCTTCAAGAACAAGTCCAAGCGTAGAAATGTAGGTGTAAAAACGGGCTCCAACATCCTGCATATCAAAAATCAGAATATCTACTGCATTCATCATCTCCGGAGTTGGTTTACGGGTGTCTCCATAAAGTGAAAATACAGGGAGTCCGGAAGCCTGGTCTGTCCCGTCTTCTATTTTTTCGCCGGCACCGGCTTCTCCCCTGAATCCATGTTCCGGAGCAAAAAGTGCCGTAATATTAGCATCCAGTGCCAACAGGGTGTCGAGTACATGCGTGGTTCCAATTCTTGCAGTGGGGTTCATCACCAGGCCCATGCGTTTCCCATCCAACTCATCCAGATGATCTGAAATGAGTATTTCTGCCCCGGTCCTGACAATTTTATTTTGCTGAGCTGATTCCGATGTCCTATCACCGTGTGAGCATGATACTGTAAAAAAACATGCCCCAACAGCCAGTAGTAAGATCTGAGATAATTGCATCTGAATTTCCTTTTAAAGTGATTTTTCAGAATAAAGTAAACAAAAAAGGCGAAGAAATTTTCTTCGCCCTTCTTAAGCATTTTTAAAAGAATATACTATACATTATTCGCTACTACTTCCGACTCTGAAAAGAAATAGGCTGCTTCAATTTTTCCGTTTTCCACCGAATCGGAACCATGAACGATATTTTCGCCGACACTGTCAGCAAAATCGGCCCTGATGGTTCCATCTTCCGCTTCAGCTGGGTTTGTTGCCCCAATCAGCTTTCGAAAATCAGCAATAGCATTCTCTTTTTCGAGTATCATTGGAACACAGGCACCACTGCTCATAAACTCTACAAGTTCACCAAAAAAAGGTCTCTCTTTATGAACGGCATAAAATCCACCTGCCGTTTCTTTGGTTAGTTTTGTCATTTTCATTGCAAGAATTTTAAATCCGGCTTCCTGTATGCGTTTGGTCACTTCACCGGCCAGATTTTTCTTGATACAATCGGGTTTTAATATTGTTAAAGTACGTTCTACTGCCATTTTTGATCTGTGTTAGTTTTGTAACATTTTTGATTTCAATTTCTCTTACAACTATAAAAAGAAGAAGATAAGGCAATCGGGATAAAATCACGAACCGCCAGGGGTCAAAATATTTATTAATAAACCAATGAAAGAGTATTCATTCTCTTACAGATGGCAATTTGAATCGGTGTCTGCGCCCGAGGATATATGGCCGTTACTGTCCGACACAAATCGTCTGTTTAAGGACATGAATCAGCCCGCCGTTCAAAAAGCATCTCTTTCGCATGAGAAGAAAAAAGGATTTAATGAACTCACCTATGAACAGCTGCACCGGATGGATATCTGGGAAGAGCAGCCTTATCAATGGGAATTTCCATATCACATCAGCGTCAGAAGAGATTATAAAACCGGGTA
>JBBDMD010000144.1:1885-3497 GCA_040878515.1 Balneolaceae bacterium
GTGCCGATGAGCTGGACCTGAATAAAATTTCACCGGTTCATTTAGCCCATTTGTGGAAGAAATCCACCCATTCCGTACTGGAACTCATGCTGTACGCTGCAAAAATTAACATACTCAATTACAGCTGGGATTTAATCTGCCCGGAGTGCAGAAATCATCTTTCGAGCACAAACAGACTTTCCGAAATTACAGAGCCTCTTTTTTGTAACGAGTGCGATGAAGATGTTTATCTGGATTTTAATCAGACCATAAATCTTGTTTTTCAGCCTCACCCGCTGGTCCGGAAACTTTCTAAGAAACGTTATTGCCTGGGCAATCCAGGGCTTAAACCTTACATAAAACTCCACCAGTATCTCTATCCCGGGCAAAAAAAGTTTGTGAAAATTGGATTGAAGGAAGGGAACTACCGGCTATGCTGCGATCAGATTGATGCCCGTGTGGATGCCTTAGTAAGCAGCACCGGCATAGAGAATGCCACCATAAAATTTCAGGACGGCGAAAACGGGGTGGAATCTGTAAACTTGTCCCATCATCCGAATTTGATCCTCGAGAATAACACTGATCATCCTATCTATGTTTACTGTGAAGACCGGGATAATATGTTCCGGGAAATTTCTGCCAGCCGGGCTACTTCCCTTCAGCTATTTAGAAACCTTTTCCCACAGGAACTTATCAGGCCTGGTAAAAAAATAGCCGCACGTGGACAAACGGTACTCTTTACAGATCTGATCAACTCTTCGCACCTCTATCATACAAATGGTGACGACTTGGCGATCGGCCAGGTAATGGATCATTTTGAACAACTTTCTAATATTATTACGGAGGAAAGAGGCGCTATTGTAAAAACTATCGGGGATGCCGTAATGGCTGTATTTCCAAAACCGTACTGTGCGGTGAAAGCATTCCACCGGGCTCAAAATTTCTTTAAGGAACAACGACCTTCCGAACGCCCAATTCAGCTAAAAGGCGGGATACATCATGGCGATTGCGTTGCTGTAACTCTGAATAACAGGATCGACTATTTTGGAACCACTGTAAACATCGCATCCAGGCTTGTGAAACATGCCAGGGGCGGCGAACTGGTAATTTCCAGTGATGCCTACAACTGCAGTGAGCTCAGGGAATTTATCAGAGAAAAACGTACAAAAATAAAAATTCATCACTTCGATTTATCGCTTAAAGGATTTGAAGGCCGAACGTTTGAAGCTAAGCGAATTACATTACAGTCTGCCCCCCTTCGACTGGTCGTTTAGCCCGCATTCTCACAACTATTTTGTTGAAAATGTTATAACCTATTATAAGGCAATAAATTGGACCCATATTTAGGTCTTCAAAAAAATAACCGGGTGTTTTTCCGGCGAAATATTCCCCTCAGCTGCGTTAAAGTTAAAAAAACCGTCCTGCTATCCATTTCTCCATATTTATTTCTATTGTTAAGAACTTCTATATCAGATGTAAGTATCCACAAATCAGAAATTCCGATGAATAGAATGAAATTACTCCGGATTTGTTTTAACATTGTGGGAATGATTAAAAACCCAAAAGGATACCTACTCTGAACCGCACAGGAAATTAACCATACTTTAATACCGGTATTATATTATGAAGACAC
>JBBDMD010000145.1:0-22195 GCA_040878515.1 Balneolaceae bacterium
AACGGAGAAAACAAACCTCGACCTAAGCCACCGCGTCACTTCCCGACTCTACCAAGTATTTTGTAAAAAATCATATAAAACTAATAATAACAATAAGTTGTTAAATAATTTCGATCTCTAAAAATATGACAGGGTGTTTTTGGTGAGATATCCGGGCTAGTAAACAGGCAACGAGTCGTCGATCTCCATTGCCCACTGATTAATTCCGCCCTTCAGATTTGCAACATTTTCAAATCCTTCCTCTTCAAGTAATTTACATGCTTTGGCACTTCTTGCACCGCTCCTGCACATCGCTACGATTTGGTCTTGTTTGTCAAGTTCATCAAGCCTTGAAGCAAGATCATCGAGAGGAATGGACTTGACTGACCCCACCTCTATGTTTGAGATATTGGCTTCAAACGGTTCACGCACATCCAGCAGGGTGATGGATTCGTTATTATCTTTTATTTCTTTTAATTCCTGAACAGTAATTTCTTTCATTATTTTTTGAGCTTTTAATATCTGTCTAATTTAAATTGCTTTCCGAGGTACAGCGCTTTGGCTTCCTCATCTTCTGCAAGTTCATTTGCAGTTCCTTCCCTGAGAATCCTTCCTTCGAACATAAGATACGCCCGGTCGGTAATGGCCAGTGTTTCATGGACATTATGATCCGTAATAAAGATTCCGATATTGCGGGTTTTAAGATCCGCTACAATTTGCTGAATATCTTCTACAGCAATGGGGTCGACCCCAGCAAATGGCTCATCCAGCAATATAAATTTCGGATCAGTAACCAGAGCTCGCGCAATTTCAGTACGCCGCCGTTCGCCACCGGACAGGCTGTAGCCTTTGTTGCCCGCCACTTTTTGAAGGCCAAATTCTTCGATCAGCTGGTCAACCCGTTGTTTAATCTGTTTTTTCGGGATCGATAGAAATTCCAGGACGGCTTCAAGATTTTCACGAACCGTTAAATTTCGGAAAACACTGGCCTCCTGCGATAAATATCCAATACCCATCCGGGCTCGCTGGTACATGGGTTTCCCGGTGATGTCTAAATCATTCAGAAACACTCTGCCCGATTTTGGCCGGATTATACCCGTAAACATATAGAACGTGGTAGTTTTGCCGGCTCCATTCGGCCCCAAAAGCCCCACAATTTCCCCCTGGTTCACATTAATAGAAACTTTATTCACTACAGTTCTCTTACGGTAGCTTTTAACAAGCTCCTTACTGTAAAGTTTTAGGGGTTTTTCGGGGGATTCACTCATTCGAAAGTATATGATCCAATTTGTTCAATACAGGCTTTGGTTAACCTGATTCCTGCATCAATATCCGAAAGGGCACATGTTTCAACAGTACTGTGAATATAACGGGTTGGGCAGGATATGGATGTCACATGACTGCCAATCCCAACCAGATATTGCATGGCTGATGTATCCGTACCGCCTGCCGTCAGTACCTCTCGCTGATGGGGAATCGATTCCTTATCAGCAATCTTTTCCAGGAACTGAACGAGCGAAGGAGTACAAATTACACTTTTATCCATCACTTTAATTCCTATTCCATCTCCGAGAGTTGTACATTTTTCATGATCATTTACACCCGGTACATCGTTGGCCAGTGTAACATCCAGGTTAATGCCAATATCGGGCTGGATCTGTTGTGCTGCAACACGTGCGCCACGCACACCAACCTCTTCCTGAACGGTGAACACACCATAAAAATTGGATCCCGAAGATTCGGCCTCCATTAGAGCCTTAATGAGAATATATACGGATATTCGGTTATCGAGTGATTTAGCGGATACACAGTTACCCATAAACAGTATGTCCTGCTTTCGTGTAATCGGTGTGCCCATGGGAACTAGATTTTTGACCTGATCTGCGGGCAGGCCGATGTCGATATAAAGATCCTTTAGTTTTGATTTGGTTTTCTTTTCACTGTCGGATTGAATGTGTATCGGTTTACTGCCGATGATCCCCGGCAGCGTTTCTTCGCCATGAATCCACACCTGCTGGGTGATGAGTGTTTCGGAATCAAAGCCTCCAAGGGTAGAAAACCGGATAAAGCCGTTATTATCGATAAACGTTGAGATCAGAGAAATTTCATCCATATGGGCGGCCGCCATCACGGTGGGGCCATCCCCATATTTTCTAACAATAAGGTTGCCCATTCTGTCGACTGATATCTCATCTACATAATCGGCAATGATTTCACTGATTACATCACGAATGGGTTGTTCGTGGCCGGGCGCACCCGGTGTTTCTATAATTTTTTTCAGCAATTTCGAATCCATATATCAGGCAATTTGAAGCTGATTAAAAATGGATTCGAAAAATCGAAGACCGTCGTCAGAACCTAATATTTTTTCCATGGCCCGTTCGGGATGAGGCATCATTCCCAGCACATTACCTTCAATATTTGTAATTCCGGCAATTGCGGAAACCGAACCGTTAAAATTTGATTCCTGCGTGATTTCACCCTGCTCGTTACAATATCTGAACGCAATCTGATCATGCTCTTCAAGCTTGCTGAGTCCCTCCTGTTCAATAAAATAATTTCCCTCCCCATGCGAAACGGGCACTTCAAAGATTTCGCCCTTCTTGAGGCCTGAAGTAAACAAAGACCGGGTGCTTTCAGTGCGGATATGGACATTCTTGCAGATAAAGCGAAGCTTCTCGTTATGAAGCATAGCACCCGGTAACAGGCCGGATTCAAGTAATATCTGAAATCCATTACAGATGCCAAGCACCGGGTTTCCTTTTTTGGCAAAATCCACAACGGCATTCATAATGGGCGAAAAGCGTGCAATTGCACCGGACCTCAGATAGTCGCCATAAGAGAATCCCCCCGGCACAATGAGCAGGTCGATATCACTCAAATCGGAATCCTTATGCCAAAGAAACGTGGTTTCAGCATTCATCACATGCTTCATGGCATGATAAGCATCGTGATCGCAGTTGGATCCCGGGAAAACTATAACTCCAATATTTTTAGACACGGTTTTTATCCTTTAATTTCTGTAATAAGTTGAATTTCCTGGAGAACGGAATTTATATTTAAACACTCTTCAAAGCTGCCCTCAAAAACAGTAGCTTTACCCTCCTTATGCACCGTCAGCGTCATCTCTTCAGCTTCGGAAACGGTACATCCCAATGCTTTGATAAGCTGGTTAATCACATCATCAAAGGTATGGATATCATCGTCATAAAGAATGAGCCGCCACGGAGTATCGATGTTCTCCTCTTCTTCAGTCTTCTCAAGCACTTCCACTCCGGGAGACTCTTCAGGTACCGGTTCCTGCTTTTGCGCCATGTTTTGATGTGGTTGATTAAGCATTAACGAACTATTTCTTTTCGATATGAATCTTGTAGTCTTCCATGACTTCGTTGGCCAGTAATTTTGAACAGGCAACGTCTGCCTTATCACGGGCTTCCTGTTCAGAATCGGCGTTAATATCTAATTCGATAAATTTTCCAATCCGAACTTCATTTATGGAGTTAAGCCCCAGGTTTTGAAGAGCGTGATGAGCTGCTTTTCCTTTTGGGTCCAGGATTGATTTTCGGAGTGTGATGTTAATATTTGCTTTATACATGCCGGTAATTAGCGGTTAATTTTACGCTGTGTAAGTTAACCTTTCTGTCTGTCAGCCGCTACCTGATGTTGAATATAACGAATAGCCTCTTTTTCTGTTTTTTCATCCATGTCAATCCATTTTAAAAAGGGCCATCGCCGCAGCCAGGTTATCTGTCGTTTAGCATATCTGCGGGTGGCAGTTTTTGTTTTTTCAATCAATTGTGATTTGCTGATTTCACTGTTCAAATACTGTATAACCTGTTTGTAACCAACTGTCTGAAGTGCCTGTAGCGAAGGGTTATATCCTTCATTTAATAGTTTCTTGGTTTCTTCAATCAGCCCTGCCTCAAACATGGCATCGGTACGGTCTGAAATTCGCCGGTGTAGAATTTTCCTGGGGTGATGAAGGGCAAAAACTGAATAATGTGATGGTTTTTCAATGTTACCTTCCGAATGAAAACTGCTGAACGGTTTACCGGATTGTATCCACACATCCAATGCCCGGAGTATTCTCTGGCGATTCAGCCCATCCATTTTTTTTGCATATTCTGGGTCCACTTTTTCGAGATCCTGATACAGTGTTTCCAGCCCCTCCCTGTCTGCTTTTTTCCGGAGCTGTTTGATATTTTGAGGATCGGAAGAGGGAATATCATCGAGGGGCTGAATGAGCGATTGCAGGTGCAGCGTGCTGCCGCCGCAAAAAATAACCTGTTTACCATGATTTTCAATCTCTTTAACATAAGACTCAGCACGTTCCCTGAAAGCAGCTACCGAGTCCTGATCCGTTAGATCTAATACGGAAATGTTGTGGTGTGGCACCCTGTTTAACTCTTCTTCGGCAGGTTTTGCAGTACCGATATCCAGTTTTTTATAACACTGACGCGAATCAACGGAAATGATCTCACTGCCTGTTTTTTCAGCTAATAAGATGGATAGTGAACTCTTTCCTGATGCAGTAGGGCCTGCTATAATGACTCTTTGTTCCATAGAATTGAACAAGATAGTAAAAAGTAATCAGACTAAAATAAACCACCGGAACAGTGAAACGCCGCTCACTGCTGTTTTTAGAATATGTAACAATAATTCTTTGTATTTTCACCTCACCATAATCTGCTTTTATTGTTGCGGTAAGAGACAAGATTTGTTAGTATAAGTTCTCTTAAAAGTAGAAAAAAAAGCAATTAAAGAGATATTTAAGACACGTAAAAATTGAATTCTGATTATGAAATTTAATGTATCCAGCAGTGATTTAAACCAGGGGTTATCTGCCGTAATTGGTGCGGTTCCCAGCAAAGCAACTCTACCCATTCTTGAAACCATACTCTTTGAGAGCGAAGACGGCCGGTTAAAGCTGACCGGAACGGATCTCGAAATATCAATCATCGAATATATTGATGCGGATATTGAGGTTGAGGGTGCCATAGCAATTCCTGCCAAGCGATTGCTTGATACACTTCGTCAGCTGCCGGATATCCCTCTATTTTTTGAAGTGGATGAGAAACAGAATGTGAAATTCAAGACGGATAAAGGAAGCTATAAGCTGGTGGGGGAAGTTGCGGATGAGTTTCCTGAAGTGCCGGCTATGGACGAGGGCGTAACCCTTTCAACCGATACTAAACTGATACAGAATGCAATCAGTAAAACAATGTTTGCTGTCTCCACAGACGATCTCCGGCCGGCTATGATGGGGGTTTATTTTGATATCAGTGAAACGGAGAGCAAGTTTGTGGCAACTGATGGCCACAGGCTGGTGAAGTTTATAAATCAGAACTTAAAATCAAACACACCCCTTAGTTTTATCATCCCGGACAAAGCGCTTAATTTGGTTTCTAAAGCCCTCGATGCCCCAGAGTGTGATCTCACAGTGTCGAATGATCATGCGCGCTTTAAAAGCGGAAACACGATCGTTATCACACGCCTGATCAATGAGCAGTATCCGAATTATGAGTCTGTGATTCCAAGAGATAATGATAAAGACCTGATGATCGATAAAAATCAAATGCTGGCTACGGTTCGCAGGGTCTCCGTGTTCTCGAGCAGTACAACCCGTCAGATCCGGCTGCAAATGGATTCGGATAAGCTTACGATCCGCGCAGAAGATCTTGACATGAGCAGTGAAGCTAAAGAGACCATTGCCTGCGATTACAGTGATGGCGAGATGGAAATCGGGTTTAATGCCAAATACCTGGCCGATGTATTAAGTAATGTGGATGGTGATGAAGCCAGGTTTGAATTCTCTACACCTAACCGTGCCGGTATTGTTAAACCGTCCGAAGAGGAAGACGGAGAACAGATGTTAATGCTTGTAATGCCCGTGATGCTTAACAGCTATGCATAATTTATGTCGAATATTATTACACTTACAACAGACTTCGGACTGCAGGATCACTATGTAAGTGCAATGAAGGCGGTAATTCTGGATATATGCCGGGATGTCCGTCTTGTGGATGTTTCTCATCAAATACCCCCTCAGGATATTATGGCAGGCGCATGGGTTGTGCGAAATGCCGCTATGCTTTTCCCGGCCAATACGGTTCATCTTGTGGTTGTAGACCCTGGAGTCGGCACTTCCAGGAAACCGGTGGCACTGAAAATTAAGGACCAGTATTTTGTCGGGCCCGATAACGGAATATTTTCGCTAATCGGTGATGAGTATGATTATGAGGCTGTGAATCTTACAAACAGAAAATTCTGGAGAAAACATACATCAAACACATTTCACGGGAGAGATATTTTTGCCCCGGTTGCTGCTCACCTTGCTAACGGTGTTGAGATGCCGGAGCTGGGCGACCCTATCAAAGAACTTGTAACCTATCGATGGGCCATTCCAATATCGGATAAAGATGGTATACAGGGCTGGATTGTCCATATAGACCGTTTTGGGAATCTGATTTCAAATATACCTGAGGAGCTGATCCGGAATTCGTCCAGGTCTTCGAACTTCCGGATTTATGTGGGCAATACGATCCTGGAAGAGATGGTTGATACATTCGGGGCCGTGCCGGATGGAGAGCCGGCTGCTTATATTGGCAGTTCGGGAACCCTGGAAATTGCAATTAATAAAGGCAACGCAAGGGAGATGCTTGGTGTTGAGAAGGGTGCACAGATTTCTCTGATCATTCAGAAATAACGTAACCCATAACAAGGTTTTGCGTACCAAAACAATATATGTGAAGGATTCTAAAACCGTTTTTGCTCATTGTTATTTACAGAACGGCTTCATCTCAAATACCCATCAACATGAAATTTGTAATTCGGTCTCCTGAAAACGATAAAGAAACCATCGAGCTTCCCCGGGAAGTTGCCGATCTCTCTAAAAATTTCAGCGGAACCGTCTGTTCCGACTCCGGAGATGAATATAAAATTGAAAATAACATAACGGATCTGTTGCCTGTAGAAAAAAATTATACGCTTGCCCAAAGCACAAATCACTGGAATATTACGGCATCGGTGTATGAAGATTTATGGAGAAAGCGTTCTCTCTCATTTCTAACCGGCGAAGAGTTTCCGCTTGATAAAGAGAAGGAATTGCTGGTTGAATGGATGCAGCCAAAACCCGGAGGTGTTTATCTGGATGTAGGATGCTCAACGGCACTCTATGCAAGGGCATTGAAAAAAGCAGAACCAAACAGCGTTCAGGTAGCAATTGATTTTTCAAAACCAATGCTGCTGGAAGCAAGATTAAAGGCAGAAGCCGATCAGACAGATGTCTTTTTTATCCGGGCCGATGCACGTGAGATGCCTTTTTTCGGGAAATCATTTGACGGGCTGTCTATGGGTGGTACGCTGAACGAATTGAGTGATGAACTTAAAGTGTTATTTGAATGCAAACGAGTGCTAAAAGAGAGTGGCACTCTATTTATGATGCATCTTATACGGTCGGACGTCTGGTATGGACGGCTGATCCAGGATTCTGCAGAATGGAGCGGAATAAAATTCTGGTCGGTAGATGAAAGTAATGAACTTTTCCAGCGGGCGGGATTTACGGTTAAAGAACAGTTTTCAAAAGGCATTGTCTGCTTTACAAAACTGGTGGCAGGTTAACCTGAAAAATCCCGATCTTGTTGAGAGCATATCATTACCCTGTTCACTTTATCAAACCGGAAAAAATCGGGAAACATATTGCTCCGAAACCTATTTAAGAACTACAGTATAAATTATTCATTGGCTTTTGTCTTTTACTCCAGGCTTTAATTATGCCTTTTTCACGTTATATAGCTTCTTTTTTTGGTCTGGTCATATTCCTGATTTTGACATTCATACTCCTGGTATATGCTGGTTTGTTCGGGCCTGTACCCGAAACGAATCAACTGAGAAATATCCGGCATGATGAAGCCTCTGAAGTCTACTCCTCCAATGGCCAATTGCTTGGTAATTATTTTGTTCAGAATCGAACTCATGTGAGCCTGAAAGAAGTGCCCGAAGAGTTTAGAAACGCACTTCTTGCAATAGAGGATATTCGATTCTATGATCATGACGGCGTGGATTTCAGGGCATTATTCAGGGTATTGATTAAGAGTGTAATATTGGGACAGGATTCAGGCGGTGGCAGTACCATTACCCAACAGCTTGCAAAAAATCTCTATCCCCGAAGCGGATCAGGACGATTTCATCTTGCGGCCGATAAACTCCGGGAAATCATCATAGCCAGACGCCTGGAAGTTCTGTACAACAAAGATGAAATTCTAGAACTCTACATAAATACTGTTTCCTTTGGAGAAGAGACATTTGGAGTTGAGATGGCATCACGCCGGTTCTTCAATACAACTCCGGGAGATCTCGAAATTCAGCAGGCTTCCACGCTGGCAGGGGTTCTCAGGGCCACTACCCGATATAATCCCCGTCTCTATCCAGACAGATCAACAGAGAGGCGAAATGTTGTGATCCGGCAGATGGATAAATACGGGATGATCACTTCCGGAGAAGCCGACAGCCTGGTACAGTTACCCCTGGGTTTAAATTATAACAGAATTACCGAGAATGATGGCATGGCTCCGCATTTCAGAGAGCATCTGCGAATGGAACTGCAGGATGTTTTAGAAAATGAAGCCGCTTTGGACGGGAAAGAGTATAATTTATACAGAGATGGTTTGCGTATTGAAACGACCATAGATTCGAGGCTTCAGGCGGCTGCGGAAAAAGCGACATCAAAGCATATGGCAGCTCTTCAATCCGCCTTTGATCAGCAGCTGCTTGCTGAACCGGTATTCACTGAAAATGACCCGTCCATTCTTAATGTATGGGTGCAGTCCGGCCGCTATCAAAAATTAAAAGAAGCAGGAAAGAGTGAGGATGAAATTGAAGAGATTTTTCATAAGCCCGTGCCGATGCATCTGTTTACCTGGGAGGGTGGAAAAGAGGTTGAGGCATCACCCAGAGACTCCATCGCCCATTATTTATCTTTTCTGAATTCCGGTTTTTTTGCAATGGAGCCTGAACATGGCGAAGTGAAAGCATGGGTTGGCGGAATTAATCATCAGTATTTTCAATATGATCATGTAAAGGCACAGCGCCAGCCCGGTTCCGCATTTAAACCGGTTGTTTATGCTTCTGCTTTGTCCACCGGCATGAAGCCCTGCAGCTATCACCGTAACCAGTTGAACAGGTATGTAAACTATAAAGACTGGACGCCTCAAAATACTCAGGAAGAGTACGGAGGATATTACTCAATGCAGGGGGCTCTCAAGCACTCGGTGAATACTGTTTCGGTTGATATCCTGATGAATACCGGTATCGAACATGCGCAATTAACGGCAGCCAGGATGGGAATACAGTCCCGGATACCCAACCGGCCATCGATTGCTCTTGGAGCTGCAGAAGTGAATTTGTTTGAGTTAACTTCGGCTTACGCCGCATTTGCCAATCGGGGAATTCCCACATTACCATATTACCTGAAGGCAATTTACAACCGTGACGGTGAGTTGATTTACGAATTTAAAAATCCCAACAGTGCCGCTTACCGGGATCAGGCTATGAGTGAGGATGTAGCATCGGCAATGATTCACATGCTCTCTGATGCAGTGAATGAAGGAACGGGAAGCTCGCTGAGAACCCGGTTCGGTATCGATCATGCCCTGGCAGGGAAAACAGGGACCACACAAAATTATACCGATGGCTGGTTCATTGGAATCACTCCGGATTTAGTGTTTGGAAGCTGGGTGGGCGGCTGGAGCCCGCGTGTTCGGTTTAGTCAGGGGTTGGGCTATGCATCTCAGACAGCCCTGCCCATTGCCGGTTATTTTTTGCAAAATGCAGCTGCTGATGATGAGCTGAAGAAGATACCCGACAGATTTTACCCGCATCAGCTGGAGAGCAGCTACTCTTTTGACTGCAGCGACTGGCAGGATGATCGATTCAAGGATAAGGTGAAGGAGTTCTTTACCGGGAAAGGAGCTGATGACCCAAGAACCGTGGATGAAGAGAAAGAAAAGACCTCTATATTCGGGCGCATCAAAAAACTGTTTGGCGGCAATAAATGAGCTGCCTCAATCAACTTTCGGCTGAATTGGAATTCTTAAGATATTGCCAGGCCACAGCCAGGATCAGCAGATAGGTAAACAGGGCGAACAGTACCATCCAAAAACCCTGAACAACATCCGAAAAATAGTGAACCGGTGCATTGATCAGGAGTAAGAGTGGAAAACCGAAGACAAGTGCCAATCCGCTGCCATAAACCAGGTTAAAACTCACCGGAGATTTCATTCCAGGATCAAGAATTCTGAGAAGCACCAGGCCCGATTGCATGGTTCCGGTCATATTGCCGAATATGGCGGCAAACCGTTCGAAGGCAAAGTCCTTAAAAGCATTCCGGGTCAGGAACCAGATAATGGCCCATGTGCCAATGGAGACAAGGATAGATATGACAAGCAGCGGGATCCAGTATTGAATAACGACAACAAAACTGATGGCTGCCACGGATGCCACGATCATAAAATCCATAAAAAGGTTTGAACAGCGCGTCATGGTTACATCGTCCACTACCTTACTGGTTCTCATTTGATCAAGCACTTTTCGCATTCCAATGGCCAGGATGGCAGCAATTATAAAGTGAAAGGACCAAAGTGTAGAGACTTCATGTTCGGCGCCAATCCACATCAGCCCTGCCTCAAAAAGTTTAACAATGCCAAAGGTAATTACATAGGCAAAACCAATTAATCCTATATGAAATGTGAGTGATTCAATGGTTTCGGGCGAGGTGGTAATTCTCTCTGATTTATTGATTTTAGGCCGGCGAATGATTCCGGTTCTTACATCTTCAGAGAGCTCTTCGGAGGCATTGAAATTTGCAGCCAGCCCTTTCCTTATCCCCCGGCGCACGATCATGATACCGACAGTATAAGCTACCAGGAAGCCGAATGCAGAAAAAGTAAGCCCTACAATTCCGCCGGATTCAAATCCGAACTGCTCCCAGTTTTGGCCTATGGTAAAAGCTATCCCCGGATTCATGCCAAATGCCAGGGGAGGTAAAAAGCCGATTCCCACAAAAAGCTCCGGCATAAATGTATAGAACAGTGCAAAGGCAACGATGAGTCCGATGATTGCCTGAATCAGATAAACGGCAATAAAAATAAGGCCAAATTTAACGGATGAGATACCCAGTTGTTTTTTGGGTGCTCGTAGCCCAAGGGCAATAAACAGCAGTGCAAGCAGGTGATATACATAGACTCCAAGCCGTTCTGAAGTAAGATCGATCCAGTCGAAACCATTGGTTCCCACAATGAGTCCTATGGTGCCCGCAAGAAGATTTGCAGGAATAAGATATTTCTGCAGAAAGGGAACCTTGCTTCTCAATACAGTAGCAATGATCAGCAGAACTCCCATCCAGGCAAAATCCATAAAAAAAAGTCCTGCCGTAATTTCGAGGTTCCAGGATTGCATCTATAGTGTTTTCACCGGTTTTTCTCCTTCTTTCAGCCTGTTTAAATAGAGCTGCCACTGAAGCGCACTTTGCCCCGACAGATCAATCTGCAAAGTCTGTGTTGGAGTAGTTACCGTTAATTTATGGTTTTGTTCGATGGATGTATAACGGATTTCACTGAGGGGCAATTGGGAATGGTTTGATCCGTAAGAGACTTCAAAAGTATCCTGACGAAGCTGTGCCAGTCCCCTGCCCAATTTCACCAGCTGGTGCTCTTCATTAATTTTATAGAGTTCACACCCGTTTTTTTCTAAAAGCAGATCTTCATTGATGGTTTCCATCGGCATTGAATTGATCTGATCAAAAATCCTGATAATGGAGTGTTCTTCTCCATCAGAATCCACAAGTCTCGATCTGGCATTCATCCGGTAGGACATATCTGTTTCCCGGCTGTATACATGTTCGCCTTCGGGTGAGAATACAGCGCCCGAAACACCTGTCTTCGGACAACGGTAAAGCAACCTCTGAATACCGGCCGCCGGTTTCCGGCACGAATGGGGAAAAGCTTCCTCCGGCGGATGATATTCATCAAAATCCATAAGGCTTTTACACGTTTCGGAGAAGGTCTGAAAATCTTTAAAATCGGATGGATGAATGGGTTTGATAAATCGCAGTTCCAAACTACTCTTACGCAAATGATCTGCCCAGCGCGGCCATCCCAGGTAGGATCCGTGAATCTGAACCGGATGTACAGGAATTCCCATTTTCCAGAATAACTTTAGGGTTGTCGCGATGATCGGTTTTGGCTTTCCATCCCACCTGCGCCCGCCTTCCGGGAATATGACGATCATCCTTTTTTGATCAATCATTTTGATGACATTTCGAATAATTCCCGGTTCAGGTACATATTTGCTGGTGGGAACAATACCCACACTGTCCATAAAAATTCGCGGAAGAGTTTTATGAAACTGATCCCTTGTCATGATTCCCGCCGTGGGCTCGTGCTTCATCATCACATTGATTAAAAATGGATCAAAGTAATTGGAATGGTTGCCAAATAGAAAACAGGGTCCGGTTTTGGGGGCATATTCCGGGTTCGTAATCCGGGGATTAAAAAAATATTTTCCTGTATTTACAAGGATGGACCGGGCAAATCTGAATGCTCCTTCAGAATAACCGCGGTCATTCTTTTTGAATCTGAATTCTTTAATACTCATATATGATGTTATAACTCTGCCGGATATTCTGGAATTACTTGTCGATTAATTTTTCATAACTACATAACAGATGCAGGCCGTTACTGCCAATAGGTGATCCCGGCGGGGTGTAAGGGGCAGAAGGTACGGAAAAAGATGCAGGATCGTCTAAAAACCGATCAATCTTTCCGGCTGCATGGGTATAATGTGCTTTCCAGGTAAAGTCATCGGTCAATTCAATCAGGTCCGAGAGTACCGGCTGCAGATTTTTCAGGATCAGAGAGGTCACAGCCTGAACATCAGGGGAAGTATTTTCATGAACAACCAGGTTCATCAATCCCCGCAGAACGGATGTGTTTACTGCCCTTTGAATGGCTCCGGGGTATCCGGATTTCATATCTGCAAGCAGTGTGGCATTCAGTACCTGGTCTGCTGTTTCCTGCAGAGACAGAGATTGATTATTTCGGGCCGATTGGTTCATCAGCCGTGCCGTGCGCTGAGGATTAAAAATGAGAGAAACGGTTTGATCGGCTGTAGTTTCAGCCATGGCAACCGGGTCGGGAATCGGATCAGTATATCCGCGGAACCGCTCTCTTGAGGATGGAACGCCTATTGGCTGAGGCGGAATGAGGTCGGCAATGGATTCAGGTAATGCCAGTGTTTCGGGAAGTAGTGTTTTTAGTAGCGCATCAAGTGCTGAGCGCTGTAAATCCGGTGCAACCGGCTCCGGTGACGACTGATCATCACCCCGCATTTTGTAGGCGTAATCTACTCCGCCAATCAGTTTTACGGTGGCTTCAATTTGATACCGGTGGAAAAGATAGATGGGAACCAGTACATTTTCCAGCTTAGCCATAGGCTGGCCGGTGCGGATATTTCGTTCACCGAACCGGTTAAGTGCGTGTTTCCGAACTGATAATATGTGATCAAGCTGATTAATCACATCCGTTCCATATTCCCATAAATGGGCATCGGGGTGTGAACCTCCGGCCGGCCGTGCGGCCTCATCAGACAGGTAGAGTAATCCCATATCGATGGTTTCATTTATAATGTTGTCCAGTGCTGATTTTTCATCTATTTCTTCCGGGAAATCCTGGTAACCATAAATCACAACCCGTTTATCCCACTCGCCTATACCTGTATCATATGCATTTTCCAGGCTTAGTGATCCGTCATTTTCAATAGTTACCCTTGGGTGGGGATAGTCCATAACTGAGGCAAGATCATTGGTGCTGGCTGCAAAATTGTGGGCAATTCCAAGTGTATGGCCAATTTCGTGAGCACTTAACTGCCGGATTCGGTCCAGGGCCATTTCCAGCATCTGCGGATCGGGTTCCACACCCTCTTCATATGGTGCGAGCAGCCCTTCGGCTATCAGATAATCCTGCCGTACACGGAGAGAGCCAAGAAGTACATTACCCTTAATAATTTCTCCGGTTCGCGGATCAACCACAGATGAACCGTAAGACCAGCCCCGCGTGGAGCGATGGACCCAGTTAATTACATTGTAGCGTATATCCAGCGGATGGGCATCGCCGGGCAGTACTTCCACGCGAAAAGCATCTTTGTAGCCCGCCGCTTCAAAGGCCTCGTTCCACCAGCGCGCTCCATCCAGAAGAGCTGTACGCACAGGCTCAGGAGTTCCGTTATCGAGGTAATAAACGATCGGTTCAACCGGTTCACTTACCCGGGCATCCGGATTTTTTTTCTCCAGCCGGTGGCGGACAATATACTGCTGAAGAAACTCACCGCCGATGGGGGCACTGTAATCCTGAAAAGAGACCGGGAAATAACCGGATCTGGGATCAAATTTTCGAGGTTGATAATCATCATCCGGGAGTTCCACAAAAGAATGGTGCTGGCGAACTGTAATGGCGTCTGCTGATGGCGTTACCGAACGGGCCCAGCCACCGGCATTGGAACCGGTAAAAGTGAGAGTGGCTTCAAACTCAGTATTTTTGGGGAAGTTAAAGGTGCCCGGAAGGTAGAGCGCAGATCTGGATGGATCCAGTGAGTAATCGCCCTGATTGGACGATCGTAAACGGGAAGAAACACCGTGGGCATCCTGCATTAAAAAATCAGTCGCATCAATCAAAAGCCTTCCGTTTTCTTCAGCGGCCACTTCAAACCCAAACAATACTGATTGTGCAAAGGCTTCTTCAACAGATTTTTTCTCTAATGGATTGTCTGATGTAGCGCGAAAATCATAGTTGGACTGTATCAGCAGTACTTTCGGGCCGATTTTAGTGAATTTGATAACCCGGGTATTGCCAAGCTGGCTCCGGTCCAGCCCAATATCATTTGAGCCCATGCCGGCAGCCAGTGAATTCACATAAATAAACTCTTCATCCAACCTGTCGATTTCGAGCCATATTTTACCTTCTGTCTCATCCCACCAGAAATCAAAAAAGCCTTCATATTTTTCCATTCCTTCTGTTTTTACAGAAATGGATTCTTGCGCATACAGTGTATTAACTGTGATAAATATTGTAAGGATTAAACAAAAAATCTTCATACTCGTCAAAGGATTCGTTACAATTTGAATGAAGTAACGAAAAGTTCACAGATAAGAAAAGCAGAAGATTTCATAGCACTGTATGTTTAACCCCGGCCCGGTTATGCATATCAAAAGCAAAAAAAAAGCCTCATACTGCAAAAGCAATATGAGGCCTATAGAGGTCAATCTGTAGATTTTATCTGAATAACGTGATTTGAATATTACCACTTAACAAATCGATGATTTCGGAGTGTCCGTTCCGGGTAGCAATTTCCAGTGATGATAATCCCTGTGAATTTCTTGCCGATACATCGGCTCCGTTGTTAATCAGCTGTTGTGCAATGTAGGTTTGTCCATGTTCAGCTGCGATCATAAGAGCATTTTTTCCGGCTTTATTTTAAGCGTTGGAAGTAGAAATGGATACGGGTGTTTAATGCTGGCTTTTCCACCCGTCAATGAGTCATTGAAATAGGCAAACCGGAAAAGTTATCCACAGAAATTTACGGTGAGTGATAAGGCATTCTGAGCCGGTATTTAATCCCCTGTTAAGCAATGCAAAGCAACCCTCCATTAAATAGTGGGGCGGCAGGCCCGGCCGGTTCTCTATTTAAACACTTCAAATGTTCCGATCCTGGCAAAATAGTCCCTGGCTGCTGCCCTGACTTGAGGAGCCAGCAGTATGGTAGAGATCATTGTAGGGATTGCCATCAGGGCAAACATGCCGTCAATCAGATTGATCACAGCGTCTATGGATGCAATTGCACCAAAAATGATTGAAAACACATAGAAGTAATTGTACAAATGCTGACGTTCTGCCCCGATCAGAAATCCAAGACACTTGGTTCCGTAATAGGAATAAGAGAGCATGGAACTGACACTAAAGGTAAACACGGATAACAATAGCAGGTAGGTTCCGAATGATGGAAGGGCCTCATTAAATGCCATCAGTGTAAGTGTTACACCATTGGCTTCGGAAGATTGCCACACTCCCGTTACAAGAATGGCAAGGGCGGTCATCGTACAAACAATGAGCGTATCAATAGCGGGCTCCATCATGGCAACCAGTCCTTCCCGCACCGGCTCCCGCGTTTTTGATGCTCCGTGTGCCAGCGATTCTGTACCGATGCACGCTTCGTTCGAAAACGCGGACCGCTGAACACCAATAATGATAAGCTGTCCAACGGCTCCTCCCATAACAGCTTTACCGGAGAAAGCATCTGTTACTATCAGGGTGAGATAGTATGGAATTTCTGTGATGTGGACGGCAAGTATAAACAGTATGGATACAACATAAATGATAACCATTGCCGGCACCAGTTTTGAGGCTACGGTACCAATGCGTTTGATACCGCCAAATATAACCAGCGAGACCAGTCCAACGAGTACAATCCCGGTAATGAGATTTCCGGTAAATGCGGTATCCGCGTCCACCCATCCATTGGGGATATAGATTAAATCGCGCAAAATCTGAACGAGCTGATTAGTCTGAAAAATAGGGAGCGGCCCGAACAGCCCCGCCATGGCAAACAAATAGGCAAACGGGATCCATTTTTTGTTGAGCCCCTCACGGATCACATACATGGGCCCGCCCTGAATTTTACCTTCCGTATCCTTACCGCGATACATGATGGAAAGTGTACAGGTAAAAAACTTGGTTGCCATACCAACGATTGCGCTCATCCACATCCAGAAGAGCGCACCCGGCCCGCCCATAAAAATGGCTACAGCCACGCCGCTTATGTTCCCCATTCCCACTGTGGATGCAAGTGCTGTAGAGAGGGCTTTAAAGTGGCTGATGTCCCCCGGATCATCGGGGTTGTCATATTTACCGCGCACAAGTTCGATTGCATGGAAAAAGAAGCGGAAAGGTGCCAGGCGCGATGAAATGAAAAAATAGAGTCCGCCGCCAACAAGAAGTATAACAAGCGGATACCCCCACATAAATGATGAAAATGCAGCTAAAAATTGTTCTATTACTTCCAGAAGATCCCCTGTTTGGTTGGCAGTTGTGAATATTATAATTCCGATCGGGCGTAAAAAATATAGTCGATCGGAGGAGGCTCAATATCACACTTTCTGAGAAAAAGTGAAATCTGTGCCCGGTGGTGTTGGCCATGAATGATTATATGATGACAAATTTGCCATAATTCATTCCGAAAATTAACCCCTTTTGAATTCCGGTAGTGAATCAAAGTATCCATATTCACTTCATGATCTCCAATTAAATCGATCCACTTTTGATTGGCTTCTTTTGCCTTTGGCTTGAGTTCGTCAAGCGGATATTCAGTCCAGATGTTAATTTCAGCAAAATCCAGGTCAATCACCCTCTCAAACCAAATTTCCTGTGCATTGATAATGTGCGACAGAAAGGAAACACATACCGGCTGTTCATCGAACGGTGTATACTTTAAAAAAACGTCAACTAGTTTATGGTTTGCCCATAAATCGAATTGAAAGAGTTGCTGTAATTTCTGACGGTTATCCATGCTTTTTCAAATTATCCGATTCCAAAATATTGTGAGATTCCGCTTAAGATAAACTGAACACTGATAGCCAAAGCAATAAACCCCATCAGACGGGTTAGTACATTTAAGCCAGCCGGGCCAATATATTTAGCAGAAATTGGAGCAATACGCAATATGCCGTAAGTAACAAGCACGACAAGTAATATAGATACAGCGTGAATTAAATAGTCGGTAGCTTCTTGTGCCTGGGTGGCAAAACTTATAACTACCGCTATGCTGCCGGGCCCCGATAGCAGGGGCAGTGCCAGTGGGCTGAAAGAAATATCTTCCTTCTCCATGGCTGCAGCTTCGTCCTCTACCGTTAGTTTTTTAGCGGCTTTATCAGGATTCAGCATGGAGTAAGCAGCTCTCATAATAATCAGTCCGCCGGCAATTCGGACTCCCGGAAGTGAAATGCCAAAAAAACTGAGTATATAGGTGCCAATCAGCAGAAAAATAATCAGAATGCCAAACATGTAAACAGCTGATTTTTTAGCTGTATGAATGCGTTCATTTTCACTGAACCGCTCTGTTAATGAGAGAAATACAGGCATTGCCGCGAGTGGGTTCACAACGGAAAACAGAGATGTAAAACTTGCAAAAAGTAAACCTGCGATCCCTAAAAAATATGAAGTGTGCTCAGGTATTGTATTGGAAAAACTTTCAAACATGGCTTGAAGATAGAGAGGATTTCGGGAATTGTGAACCGCCAATTTGAATTACTGAAAATGATTTACATTTATCAGTACCTTTAAGAGAATACAGGATCAATCAGGACTAAAAGAAATTATGAATACCGACAAAATATTGAGTGAAGCAAAAAATATTATCTACGGAAATCTCGAAAGGGATGAGAAATTACAAGCTCTTTGCAATTTGCTGGATAAGGAAGTGGATGTATTCGACTGGACGGGATTCTATCTTGCCTCAGAAGATGAAGAGAATATGCTTGAACTGGGCCCATATGTGGGCGAAGAGACCGATCACACAAAAATTCCGTTTGGGAAGGGTATTTGCGGTCAGGCAGCAGAAACACTAAAGACATTTGTTGTGCAGGATGTAAGCAAGGCATCCAACTATCTTGCTTGCAGCATTCATGTAAAATCCGAGATCGTGGTTCCTGTTATGAAGGGAGACAAATTTGTGGGCGAACTCGATATAGATTCTCATACAAAGAATGCGATTAAGCCGGAATTGAGGGAATTATGTGAAAAAATTTGTAAAGAGTTGTCAGTTCTCTTTTAAGACTGAATCTTTTCAGGTCTTTGAGTCGTCATAGCCACTCACACAGATCTATTGGTATTTAGTGATCTGTTTTATATGACAATCCGGGATCGAACGATTCTTGTACATTATAGACATATTGCAGAGTACGATGATCAATTGGTTTTCCAGATTGTAATAATATTTAAAAATCGTGGCCGGATGTGTCATATTTTGTATCCAAATAATACCAATACTTAAAATGTATGTATTTTTAAGCTGCATCAGATCACATCGCTTCAAAATATCATTCGTAAAAAAAGAGCAACTCAAATAAGCAACCATTGAAATCATTATTTACCATCATCGCAGCCATTTTATCTTTTTTTATTCTGTCATCGTGCGGTTCTGAACCGGCCAATCAGCAGGCCACACAGCGACCCGGCAATTTCAGGGGAAGCCAGCCGGCGAGTGTTGAAGTAGTTCCTGTACAAATAGACGACATTTCAGATCAGGTGAGCTCTTACGGTACTATTCAGGCCCAGTCCATTGTATCCATCACGCCGCAGGTATCAAACCGGGTTACGAATATTTATGTTGATTTAGGTGATAATGTATCACAGGGACAGTTAATGGCGAAAATCCGGGATGTAACATTCCGTGATGAAGTGGAACAGGCTGAGGCACAGGTCAGTCAGGCAAGGGCAAATCTTGAGAGAGACAGCACACAGTTCAGCCGGCAGCAGGAGTTGTTCGAGCGGGATTTGATCAGCCGGTCGGAATATGATGAATTTCGTACAACCTTTTTAAACAGCCGGTCTCAGTATGAATCGGCTACTGCGGCACTTACCCAAAGCAGGGAGAACCTGGCCAATACGGAAATACGCTCGCCTGTAAACGGTGTGGTTTTAGAACGTTTTATTTCAGTGGGTGATGTGGCCACAACCGGGCAGCCAGCCTTTGATGTGGCAAACCTGGTTGGTTTTGAAACACGGGTTTTTCTGCCGATCCAGGACTGGGAGCTTGTTCAGGTGGGCCAGCCGGTGTCAATGTCGCTATCAAGCCGTACCGGTGTGATAGCTCAGGGAGTTGTTTCCAGGATCAGTCCGAGACTGGATCCGGTTACAGGACTCGGTGAAGTGGTGATTACTATTACGGACACGGAAAGATCCATCTATCAGGGTGCTCTGGTGCAGACTAAAATCAACCTGGAAACGCGGGAAAATGTAGTAACGATTCCACGATCGGCGCTGGTTGAAAAAGTGGATACCTACATTGAACCCGAAACGGGAACGATCGAATTAGCACGAACATACTCAGCTTTTATCATTCAGGGTGATTCAGTTGCCGTCCGGCGGGAGTTAACCCTGGGTATTGAACAGGGAGACCGGATTGAAATTGTGGAAGGCCTTTCCGAGGGAGACGGCCTGATTATAACGGGGCAGTCTAACCTGGAGGATGGTTCAAGAATCCGTGTTGCCGGCCAAAATATTCAAACACCACAGACTGTAACCAGCGACAGCACCACAGTAAGGCAACAAAGGGGTGCCGGAGCAGGAAATGCCCAGAATAACCGCTAAAAGTGAATGCTTTATAACACATGAAAAACTTATCCAAATTAGCGGTAGATCGGCCCATTACATTTATGATGATCAGCTTAATCCTGATCGGGTTTGGCCTGTATGGATTGAATAATCTGCGACTGAATCTCTACCCGGACGTCTCTTTCCCAACCATTACAGTTTACAGTACCTATGAGGGCGTTGCCCCCGAGGATATTGAAGCACTGATTACCCGGCAGATTGAAGAACAGGTGGGCAGTATTTCAGGTGTGCGGCGTGTACGGTCTCTTTCCAGCCAGGGTGCATCGGTTGTAAAACTGAATTTTAACTGGGGAACGGATCTGTTTGTTGCCGAAACCGAAGTGCGGAAGCGGCTCGATATGATCCGGCGTGGACTGCCTGATGATGTAGACCAGCCGATTGTCTTTTCCTATGATCCGAATGATGAGCCGGTTATCGTCCTGGCACTGACCTCTTCAACCAGAAGCCCCAGGGATTTGCGAACCATTGCCACACGGCAGCTTGAACAGCGCCTTGAACGGCTGGAGGGAATAGCATCAGCCGAAACGGCCGGCGGGCTCGACCGGCAGGTGAATGTGAGGCTGAGTAACTCACAGATGAGAACCTATAATTTAAATGTGGCGGATATATCCGGAAGGCTCGGTCAGGAAAATGTACAGATACCCGCAGGAGAGCTGGTTGAAGGTGAAACCGTCTTTTCACTGAGGACGATTGGAAATTTTGAAGATATCGATCAGATAAGAAACAGTATTGTTTCTGTTACCGAAGATGGCAATCCGGTTTACCTGAAAGATGTTGCCCGGGTAGAGGATGGCATCGCACAGCCTATTGGTAATGTGCGGGTACAGGGCAGTGATGGCGTTATCATAAATATTTATAAGCAGAGCGATAGTAATATTGTAAGTGCAGCCGGTGGTATAATCGGCAGCCTGGACGAGATACGATCGGTTCTGCCATCGGGTGTCAGTCTTGAAGTGCTGACCAACAAAGCTGATTTTATCAGTATGTCGATCAATAACCTGGTGTTTACCGGTGTACAGGCTATTGTATTGGTGATCATTATGCTGCTACTGTTTCTAAGAAACGGCCGTTCTGCAATGGTTGTGGCTATATCCATCCCGATTTCAATCATCGCCACTTTCAGCATTATGGACTTTTCGGATGTGAGTCTGAATATTATTTCACTTTCGGGGCTTACACTGGCTGTGGGCATGGTGGTGGATAATGCCGTGGTAGTTCTGGAAAATATATTCCGGTTTCGTGAAGATGGTGAATCGGGAAAAAAGGCAGCTGTATCGGGTGCACAGGAAGTAGTGGTGCCGGTTGTTGTTTCCACACTTACAACGCTGGTGGTATTTCTGCCGATCCTTTTTGTGCCGGGTATCGCCGGCCTGCTGTTTCGGGACCTGGCCCTGACCATTTCATTTGCGCTTATTGTATCTGTATTGGTCGCAATCACATTGATTCCCGTGATGAGTTCGCGGTTTTTTGATGCCACATTTATCAATTCGGAAAAAAAGGATCCGGCGCGTAATCTTTTAAATAAAATTCTTGTCTGGCGAAGGCAAAATATCTTTACAAGAATATTGTCGTTACCCCTTTTTCTGCTCTATGTGATTCTGTGGCCGTTTTTAAAAGTATGGGCATTCATTACTTCAACATCTAACTCCATATTTTCAAAAAGAATGGGTCCCTGGCTTGGGAAACAGTTCGACCGGCTCGAAAACGGATATAAATCCACATTGAATAAAATATTAGATCGCAGCGGCCTGGTTATACTTGCGGCATTCGGACTTCTG
>JBBDMD010000146.1:0-3400 GCA_040878515.1 Balneolaceae bacterium
CCATGGTTCCGTGCAGCATGGTTTGCAGGGCAAAATAATCTTCCAGAAAATCACGCAGGAGATACATAAACTTTGTTGTCTGCATAGACGTGGAAAAAACTGGTATTTTTCTGTTTTCCGCCATCTCCAGCAATTTTTTGGGAAGCTCATTGTTGTCGGTAAGAAAAATAACGGGCAGATCGAATGAGACCAGGTTTTCGAAAGCTTTGAAGCGGTCTTCTTTCTTCAGGTTTGATAAAAAATGACTTTCGGTATTTCCAATAATCTGAATTCGCTGATAGGTAAAAAGATCCACATAGCCGGCCAGGGCAAGACCCGGACGGTGCAGATCTGCTTCTACAACATACTTATCTTCTGCATGAGAGGCAGAAGTGCATGCCTTAAAATCGATCCGAACCCGCTCTTTCAATTTATTTATCAGAGCTGAAACCTTTACTTTTTCTCTGATTGGAATGGTTTCCTGATCGCTTAAAGGCATGACTTTTTGTAAGGATTAATAGTTATTGAAATGTTTGGTTTTATATTTTCTAAGCTGGCGCACAGCATTATCCACTGCTGCACTTATAGCTTGTTCGTAGGAGGGGGCTTCTTCACTGGCGTTAATTAATGTTTTGGGTACTTTAACATTTAACTCGGCAATATTCGGATTATCGTTATCCTGGCCGGGTTTTAAAATGATATCGCAGACAATGATTTTATCAAAAAATTGTTCCAGTTTCTCAACGGCGCTCAAACTGAACTCTTTAAGATCAGAACTGGCATCAAAATGTCTTGCGGTGAAAGTAGTCTTCATGTATTCCTCCTGTTAGGATTTGTTTTCGGCCCTTGGATGGGCCTGATTATAGATATTCTTTAAGCGTTCTACACTTGTATGAGTATAAATTTGTGTAGCTGATAAATTTGCATGGCCCAGAAATTCCTTAATAATCCGTATATCTGCACCAGCATCGAGCATATGAGTTGCAAAACTGTGCCGGAGTACGTGAGGGCTTTTCTGGGTTACTTCACTGGATTTCATCAGGTATTCCTTTACGATCATCTGAACCTTACGCGGATACATTCGATGTCCTTTGGGGGCAATAAACAGGGCTTTATGTGCATCAGTATCGGTTCGTTCACCATAAAGCTCCTCTCTGGTTTCCAAATGCCGGGAACATGCCGCTAACGCCCGTTCGCCCAAAGGGATAATACGCTGTTTATTCCCTTTTCCAAGCACCATGACCTGTTTTTGTTTAAAATTGATATGGTCTGTATTTAATTGTATTAACTCATTTAAACGCATTCCGGTTGTATAAAATAGTTCCAGAATGGCTCTGTCCTGACGGGATGACGGGGTGGACCCATCGGCCAATTCCATCATGAGTTTAATTTCTGCAGGTTGAACGGTTTTAGGCAGTCGTTTTTCTTTTTTAGGTACAATCAAAAGGTGCGCCGGATTTTTATCCACTGCTCCGCGTTTGAAACAATATTTAAAGAATGAACGAACAGCCGCTACTTTTCTTGCAATCGAATTTCTTGCAAAATCCTGTTCACTAAGTTCTCCAAGCCACATCCGGATCATTAATCGATCGATTTGTGATGGATCAACAGAATCAATAGCTCTGTTGAGCTCATTGGCTGCAAATTTCAAAAACTGGTTTAAATCGTTTTTGTATGAGGTAATTGTGTGCTCCGACGAATTCCTTTCTATCTTCAGGTATCGCAGGTATTTGTCGATCAATTGTTCCATCGGATGCAATATGCTTACTCTTCCGTTAAAAATAAATACATTCTGTAAACAATAATACTAAATCTTGCGGCCTTTCCATTCAGTTTTTCTTCCGCTGATCCTGTCTAAAATTATTACAGCTGCCAGACGCTGATACCATAACACACCCAAAGGATGTGTAAATGAATACACCGGGTCCCACTGAAACCATTGGGCCAGCAAAAGTCTTTGAAGCAGTAAAATAGAGATTGAACCGACCGATAAAAACAGCAACAGCGGATTTGGGTACACCAGCGCATAAATAAAAGTGATAAATGGAAGAATGAACACAATCAAATGAACCAGTCCGGCAACAATAAATTTGGCAACAGAATGATCAAATCCGGCAAGAAAGTTTTTCCGTAATCCTTCAAACATCTCTTTCTCAGATCGGTACATTCTGCAGCTTACAGAATTAATTCCGGTAAACATACGAAGAGTCAGATTTTTTCGCCGGGCTATCCTGGCAAGTTCAACATCTTCAACAACCTGATTTTTCACGGATTCATGTCCGCCGATTTCTTCGTAAGCTTTTCTTGTAAATGCGATACACTGTCCGCAGGCGGCAGCGAATTTCGGGCGGATTTTTCTTTCAAGGAATGATGGCACCCATCTTGGTTTCCGATAAACATAGATAGCCGGCAAAAGGGTGACCAATGCATAGTAGATTAATGGAATCACTACCTTTTCCCAGAATGAATCCAGCTTCTGAACAGGCCACACTGTTAACATATCAAGATTATAATCAGCCATGGATAAAGAGACTCCCTTCAGTGCCATGGGTTCTAGGGTAGTATCGGCATCAAGGAAAAGGAGAATATCGCCTGAAGCGGCTTTTCCCAGCTGATGGCATGCCCAGGGTTTTCCGAGCCATCCGGCTGGTTTTGGTTTTCCATTAATGACCGTCAGCAGTTGTGGATAAGAAGCTAAGGCCTTTTTTAGAATCTCCGGAGTTTTGTCGGAGGATTGATCATCCAAAACCAGAATTTCATAATTATTCCACTCCTGACGGACCACCGAATCCAGTAGCGTGCCAATATTCATTTCTTCGTTGCGGGCAGGAATACAAACAGATATCTTAGGTTCTGTTGATTCCGATCTGCTATGTAAATGTAGCGGTGTTAAATCAAACCGATTTCTGAGAAAAAGGATTGAAGTAGCCAGCAAGGTCCCCAGTGAAATAAAGAGCAGCCAGTAAACGGGCATTAAAACCATTAGTAATAGGATTTGTTGATCAGATGCCCTTTTAACGATATCGTAATTAAGTTCATTCGATGGCAGGTATGAAGATTATAGCCGATTTTACTAAAGATACGCAATCAAACAAACCAATACCCGGCAGTTATGAATGGTGGTATTTTGATGCTCAGACTGCGGATGGGTATAGTTTGGTGGTTATTTTTTATGATGGGAATCCCTTTTCAAGGCGATATATTGAATCTCTGAGCTCAGAAAAGCATGCTGTGGCTGGACAATTTCCGGCCATAAGTATTTCAATTTACAAGGATAACACTCCGCTTTTTTATTGTTTTGAAGAGGTTGAATCCGGAGAAGCCTCTTTTTCATCTCTGATGCCCGAAGGCAGTGTGCTTAATAACCGATTTGAAGGAACAATGGATGATAAGAACCTGGCCTATTCTATTCGCCTGAACC
>JBBDMD010000147.1:0-3363 GCA_040878515.1 Balneolaceae bacterium
GTAATCATACTTCCACCTTTAATTCCGCTTTCCACGACCAGTACACCATGGCTCATACCGCTTACAATTCGGTTTCTCTCCGGAAAATTGACGGCGTCGGGTTTTGTTCCCGGGGGAAACTCCGTGATAACTGCGCCGCCTTTTTCGATCATACCATTTGCAAGTGCACTGTTTTTGGCAGGATAAATAACATCAATCCCCGACCCAAGTACGGCAACGGTTTTACCTCCTTTATTCAGGGCAGTCCGATGGGCCATTGCATCCACCCCGTAAGCCAATCCGCTGTTGATACAAAGTCCATGGCCAACCAGTTTTTCTGTCCACGCTTCGGTTTGCTCCAGACCGTACCTGCCGGGCTGACGCGTTCCAATTACAGCAATGCCCGGTACATTAAGTGCTGATTTATCCCCCTTTACCCATAATAGTACAGGCGGATCATAAATATGCTTCAGCAGTGCGGGATAGCATTCGTGGGTGTATGAGATCAGTTCGGCACCGGCTTGTTCGGTTTGATGGAGAATTTTATCAACTTGATCCCAGTCATCAAATTCCATCAGGTTTCGTGAGAGCTGCGTTCCAAATCCGTATAGCTTTTCAATATCGGATGCATGCAGATTAAAAATTTCAGCGGCATCCTCAGCCTGTTGTGTTTTCAGGAGTTGTTTAATGCGCCGTTTGCCAAGTTCCGGCACCAAAAGCAGTCCTAATAGTGCTCTATGATGATTCTTGATCTTCAAATTTTTGAATTTTTTGCCATATCAATTCCTTCAGCGGCTCTACATTATGCCCGGTTGCAGAGGATATTTTAACGATATCGATATCGTCTTTAATTGTTACGGGTTCATCCAATTGATATTCCTCTTTTAAATCCATCTTTGTGATAGCCAATATCCTGGGTTTATCCAGCAGGTCGGGCCTGTACTCTTCGAGTTCGTGCAGCAATGCGCTGTACTCTTTTTCGATATCAGAATCGCATCCAACCATAAACACAAGTACATTATTTCTCTCAATATGCCTGAGGAACTGTATTCCCAGCCCTTTTCCCTCGTGGGCATCCTCAATAATGCCCGGTATGTCCGCCATTACAAAACTGCGGTAATCAGAAAATGTGACGACTCCCAGGTTTGGTTCGAGAGTTGTGAACGGATATTCCGCAATTTTGGGTTTTGCCTCCGAAAGTGCTGAGAGCAGTGTACTTTTTCCGGCATTTGGGAATCCTACAAGCCCGACATCCGCAATCAATTTTAACTCCAGCTCAATCACTCGTTCCTCTCCTTCCTGACCGGGCTGGGAGTGCTGGGGCGTTTGATTTGTTGAGCTGCGGAAATGCCAGTTTCCAAGCCCGCCTTTACCTCCTTTTGCCACAACAAGCTTCTCGTTTTCCTCAGTCAGTTCACCGATTCGCTCTTTTGTATTAGCATCGAAAACAACCGTACCCAGGGGTACTTCCAGAATTTCATTCTCCCCATCTTTCCCTGTTTTCTTAGCACTCTGCCCATTCTTGCCATGTTCCGCCTTTACATATTTGCGATACCGCAAATCCAGCAGGGTATTCAGCTGAGGGTTTGCCGCAAGGATAATATCTCCGCCTTTACCTCCATCACCGCCATCCGGCCCTCCTCTTGGCACATACTTTTCTCTTCGGAAATGAGCCATCCCACTTCCGCCGCTTCCGGCAGTTACATAAATTTTTGCATAATCTGCAAATCTCATAATCGTTGGTTTATCTATCTTTCAGACAGGGTTTATGCCAGGCAAATCCATTTGATCTCCTGAACAATCTCTCATGACACCTGTGTATAAAACGTTTATTTGTTCTGTAAAATTCTTAGCAGCCGGGCCAGTTTCTTTTTCATTTTGGGCCTCGGTACAATAAAGTCGAGGAATCCGTGCTCAACAAGGTATTCTGACGTTTGAAATCCTTCCGGCAAATCCCGGCCGATCGTCTGGCGAATAACTCTTGGGCCCGCAAATCCAATCAGAGCTCCCGGTTCAGCAATATTAAAATCACCAAGCATGGCAAAGCTGGCCGTCACACCACCCGTTGTGGGGTTCGTCATTAACGAGATATATGGAATGTTATCCTTATCAAGCTGTGCCAGTTTCGCTGATGTTTTTGCCATCTGCATTAAACTCAGCACACTCTCCATCATTCTTGCCCCGCCCGATTGTGAAATAATGATCAGCGGATATTTCTTTTCCCGGGCGTGATCAATTGCACGGGCCAGGCGCTCTCCAACTACGGACCCCATACTTCCCCCAATAAATGCGAAATCCATACATGCAATCACCGTATTTATTTTGTCAAGTTTACCCACACCAACGCGGCATGCATCCGATAAACCCGTTTTTTTCTGGGTTGCAACCAGGCGATCCTTGTATTTTTTACGGTCTTCAAATTCAAGGGGATCTGTTGGCAGGATATTATCAGCAATTTCTTTGAATTTCCCATCGTCAAACAGAAAAGAGAAATACTCTTTACTGCCAATTCTAAAGTGATAGCCGCTCAATGGGTCAACCCACAGATTTTCTTCCAGTTCACGGCGATGGATCGTTTCCCCCGTTGAAGGAACTTTTACCCATACCCCCTCAGGCATATCCTTCTTTTTGTCTGTACTTATGTTCGTATCTTTTCTTTTAAACCAAGACATAAAAGCTGTATTAAATTTTATTAGATTCGCAAAATAATGAATTGCATTGAGAGCAAAAATCTTTATCCGCTATTCTCTGAATTATTTATCTGAGACATCGTTAAGTACTCCGGTTCAAACTGTTCAGGATCGGCCTGTTTAAAATAGGATTTTAAATGCTTATTTCTCCAGCTTAAAATCAAATTCCTTGCAGAAATCGCTTCCGATCCCAGCCATGTAATTTTTTCCCGCTCTTCGGGCTCAAGGCGTTCCCATCCGGTGCCTATAACTGCATCACCGGGTTTTATCAATTTATTCAATTTACTTATCTCAGCAATCGCCGGATCATGAATCGTCATTTTTCCCGCTATGTCAACCTCTGTTTTTTGATGATACATGTGTTGTCTTCTTGCATCAATAACAGAGTGGATCGAGTAATTTTTACCCTCTGCAGATATTGCAGTTGTGAATGATAACAGCGTCGGGAAAATATACAAGGGAATGGATCTGCCAAAAAGCAGCCCTTTTACAGCACCGGCACCAATACGTAAACCGGTATAAGACCCCGGTCCGTTACTGAAGAGTAAAGCATCAAGATCCGACACTTCAATATTGGATCGATCAAGCAGTTCTCTGATAAAGGTAAAGGTTCTCTCAGAGTGAACACCTCTCCCTTCGATTCTTTTTTCCAGAACACGCCTGCCCAACCCTTCAATGGCTACAGAGCAGACAG
>JBBDMD010000148.1:0-1691 GCA_040878515.1 Balneolaceae bacterium
GTATTACGAAACCTGGGTTCTGGATCAAAGCATTGCCGAAGTGAACAGAACCGGCAATAGTACGGAAATCGTTATTGAGGACCTGGGTAAGGTGCCCATGCCGGTACACCTGGAAATTACATACACAAACGGAACTACAACCCGTGAGCTGGTAGAGGTAGATTACTGGCTGGACGGACACCGAACCAAAGTATTGACGGTTCCCTCACGTTCCGGAGTAAGGAGAGTAGAAATTGATCCCGATACACACTTCCCCGATATAAACAGATCCAATAATGTGTGGGAAAGATAAATTTTTTCTGTTTGAAATATTCAAAGGCCAGTATCTGCCCAGGTACCGGCCTTTTTTTTACTGATCTATTTGTTCAATCTTTTGATTATTCAGACGTTATAGCTGCATATTAGAGAACTTTGCAGAACCAGTCTTTTGCCCAATATCTGCGTTATCAGTTGGTTGAAATCCTCATCCCGATCATTCGGGACTGCGGTTCGAACCTCCCTCATGGCCTTGACCTTGAATAAAATCCCCGGTTCTGCAAAGCACTCTATTAAATTGTAAAATTACTTAACAAATTTATGAGTTCTTTCTTATGAGTTATTTTTTTTCGATCATAGAAAGAATTAAATCTACCTGATATGTCACTTTTAGATAAAATCAAACAAACCAATACCCTGCGCTGGTTCTTTTTCGGGATAGGAATTATTGCCGTGGTTGCACTTACGGGGATGAATATTTACTCCCTTTATGCCCTCAGGGAAAGCACTATAGACTCTGCCAAAGAAACCAATAAAACACACCTCGAAGAGTTTACAGAGCAGGTTCGTTACAGATTTTACAGGCAGTTCTGGGAAATTAACAAGCTTGATATGGATCAGCTTGAACTGAGCTGGGAAACCAGCGGAAACTTTCCGGAATCTTTCAAAACGGTATTGTCTGACGCAGTTAAAGATTCTCTTTTCAGTGACATTTATTATATACCCAGCGGAAGAAACGGGTGCAAGAATGACGATGAGCCTATTTACAAATATAATGCTTCTGCAGATTTGTTTACCATTGCAATAGATGTGCCAAACATCGTATGTGATGGCCTTGGTATTTCAAAATCATCTATTAAAGCCATGCTGAGTGATTACCGGTGGAATAACAGCGTTACTTTTGATGCGCATCGCAGCATGACTCTTGCCCTTATTGATCTGAATAACCGAACGGTAGTGGGCTACCTGAACTTTGTCATTGATCAGGATTATTTAATTGAAGGTTTCCTGAAACCAAAAATTGTTGAACAATTTGCTCCAACTGACCAAACCGGATTCGTTGTGTGGCTCAGAGACTGGATGCAAAATGAAATTCTGGCAAGCAGTGATGAAAACTTTGAGTACGACCGCGATGCCTATCAGATTGATATCCGCCAGCGATTTCCTGATATGCTCGACAACTGGTCACTTCATGCATCTTTCCTTGAATCCCCTGCAGTGGCCGCGTCCAACGCTTCCCTCACACGAAACCTGATCGTTTTGGGCATTGCCGTTTTTGTACTATCCGGTGCCCTTATGTTTATGTTTATCAACGCACAGCGGGAGCGGGAACTCGCTCAGAGACAGGCAGGTTTCCTGGCAAATATTACGCATGAACTGAAAACACCGCTGGCCGTTATGCAGGCTGCCGGAGAAAATATTGCTGATGGCAGGGT
>JBBDMD010000148.1:1791-3306 GCA_040878515.1 Balneolaceae bacterium
TGTTGAAAGTGAACCGGGTAAAGGTTCTCTGTTTTCTGTACATTTTCCTTCATTCATGAACACACCGGAAGAACAGATAAAACCGGCTGAAGATAAAGAAAAGAGATCAAAAAATATTCCACATGTAGATGAATATGTCTAATAAAAACAAAAAAATTGTTATTGTTGAAGATGAACCCAGCCTGGTTTTTACATTGCAGGATACATTGGAAAGTGAAAATTATGATGTAACCGTTGTAACGGACGGAACGAAAGCCATTGAAACCATTAAATCCACAGACCCTGATCTTTTACTGCTCGATTTAATGCTCCCGGGGGTCAGTGGTTACGATATCTGTAAACAGATCCGGGAGCTGAAATATACTTTTCCAATCATTATGCTAACCGCCCGCGACCAGGAGATCGATAAAGTAGCAGGTTTAAATATCGGGGCTGATGATTACATGACTAAGCCTTTTGGGGTAAAAGAACTTCTTGCACGGATCCAGGCCCGGCTGCGGCGGGCAAGTGCCTACAGTAAATCGGGGCCGCTTGAAATGCTCAAGCTCGGTGATGTTAAAATAGACCTTAAAGAGTCGAATGTTTTAAAACCGGATGGTACCGAGCATGAACTTTCAACCCGCGAAGTGGAATTGGTCCAGTATCTTGTATCACATGCCAATCAGCCCGTATCAAGAGATGAACTCCTCGAGCAGGTATGGCGGTACGACTACAGCACAAACACACGAACCGTAGACGTGCATGTATCCAAACTGCGGGCAAAAATTGAAATGCATCCGGATGATCCGCGCTTTCTCGTTACCCTTCACGGTGTGGGGTATATGCTCAGGTTAAACTAAGCATGAACCCTATCTGTAATTATGTCTACAAAATGTGGAAATTCATTTAACTGAGCCTCAAGAAGTTTCTGCAGCTTTTCTGATTTTAACCCTTCATTTTCATCAAATGTATCATTGACCCGCTGAATCAGCATTCTCTCGGGATAGATATGGGCTTTTCTATATTTGATAATCTGTTCAAACTGCTCCACGGGCCGCAAGGCACCAAATGCACCGGCTGCTTCCCCTATCAGGCTTACGGGTCGTTTTTCCAGGGCTTCCGGAAACGGTAAATAATCGACAAAAAGTTTTAAGATTCCGGGAAATCCGCCATTATATTCCGGTATTACAAACAAAAAGCCATCAGCAGACAGAAAATCCGTGTTAAACTGTTTCACAGATTCAGGTGTATTTCCGTATTTCCCTCCGGCCACATCTTTTAAGGGAAAATCACGAAGTGAAAAGATCCGGGTATCTGCATGTTTCGAAACGAAAGATTCTGCATACTTTGAGACTTTCATGGCATTTGAACCCGGCCTGTCTGTGCACGATAATATATGAATTGAGCTCATTCTGTATTTTAATTTAATATTGAATTATTCTTCCACCATAAACACTCCTGTTAAAAAATTCATTCAATTCTTTCTCCGGAAGATGAATAAAAGCCTGCTACCCTCAATCAAAAATTCTAATATTA
>JBBDMD010000149.1:0-3290 GCA_040878515.1 Balneolaceae bacterium
TTGTTGGAGCCGTGCCCAAAGCACAAATTAAAAAACAGCTGGATGCACAAATTGCATAAGCACTGATTATCACATTATTTAAAAAGGCGATGAGGGATCATCGCCTTTTTTTTGTCTGATAATTCCGGGTTGAAAACAAGATTTTACATTTGGAAATTATTTTTCGCTGAACTAACTGTTATTTTTAGTCGTTTAACACTCAACAATTTGTACCTTTTAACTATAGAAATGAGCACTATCTCAAAACGAATATTAACGCTGACAGTAGTTTTTATTATTTTGGGCCTTCTTGCATATCCCAAAATAAAACCCCTTCTCAGTTCTCCGTCCAATGAAGAAGCCGGCAACGAATCTCCACAATTACTTCAGGTTGAGGCTGTAACGATAGAAGAGGAATCTGTAGAGGACCGGATATTTACCAGTGGTTCCATTCGTGCAAACGAAGTGGTACAGCTGAGTATGGAAACTTCAGGTATTATCACCAATATTTCATTCGATGAAGGCAGAAGTGTTGAGAAAGGAGAGCTTCTTCTGAAAATTAATGACAGTGAACTGCAGGCTCAAAAACAGCGGGCCTCATTCCGGTTAAATCTGGCTGAACAAAGAGAAGAGCGCCAGCGCGGATTGCTGGACCGGGGAGGTACAAGCAGAGATGAGTATGAAGCGACTTTAAATGAAGTAAACGTACTGCGTTCAGAATTGGATTTAATTGATGCACAAATCGATAAAACTGAACTAAGGGCCCCATTCTCGGGAAATATCGGATTAAAATATGTAAGTGAAGGGAGCTATATCAGCCCGAACGCTCAAATTGCCTCACTTCAGGATCTGGATCCGGTAAAAATTGATTTTTCAGTTCCGGAGCGATATGTATCACGGGTGAAATTTGGGGATAAAATCTATTTCACCGTGCAGGGTGTGGATAGTACGTTTACAGGTGAGGTGTATGCAATTGAGCCCAATATTGACCGGGAGACCCGTTCTCTGCAGATACGGGCCATGAGTTCCAACCCAGACGGAGTTCTCTTCCCCGGTGCTTTTACAAACATTACGTTTATTCTTGATACAATTGACGATGCCTTAATGGTTCCTACCATTTCATTGATTCCTGAATTAAATTCTCAAAAGCTTTTTGTAATAAGGAATGGGGTTGTTGCCGAAGTCAGGGTGCCTACAGGTATCCGGACCAGCGAAAAGGTACAGATTCTCGACGGTGTAGCACCGGGTGATACTGTACTGACAACCGGCCTTCTGCAGGTGCGGCCGGGCAGTGAAGTAGAAATTACGAACCTCCAATCCAGTGCTGACTATGAGTAGCCTTTCCTCCCTGAGTATTCGCCGGCCCGTTCTGGCTTCGGTGATGTCGATTGTTATTGTACTGTTCGGCGTGATCTCTTTTTTTTATCTGGGTATCCGCGAGTATCCATCCGTTGATCCACCGATTGTAACCGTTTCCACAAGTTATGTTGGAGCCAACGCGGAAGTTATTGAATCGCAAATTACGGAGCCTCTTGAAGAGTCTGCCAACGGAATTGCAGGCATCCGTACACTGTCGTCTGTAAGCCGGGAGGGGCAAAGTACATTAACCATCGAATTCGATCTGGAAGTTGATCTTGAGGCAGCAGCCAATGATGTGCGCGATCGAATTTCGCGTGCACAGCGAAGTTTACCGGCTGATGCCGAACCGCCGGTGGTAACGAAAGCCGATGCCGATGCGTCACCCATCGTATTCCTGAATGTAAACAGTGAACGGCGTGATCTGCTGGATATCACAGCCATCGCAGAAAATATTTTTAAAGAGCAGCTTCAAACCATTCCCGGTGTAAGTGAAATTCGGATCTGGGGTTCCAAAGAGTATGCAATGCGGTTATGGATGGATCCGATTAAGCTGGCCGCTTACAAGGTTACGCCACTTGATGTGCAGCAGGCATTAAACCGTGAAAATGTAGAGCTCCCATCCGGGCGTATTGAGGGTGTAACAACAGAATTATCGGTGCGGACAATGGGCCGGCTTTCAACCGTTGATGAGTTTAATAACCTGATTATCAGGGAAGAGAATGGCAACAAAATCCGTTTCAGGGATATTGGCCGGGCAGAACTTGGAGCTCAAAATGAACGGACGGTTCTAAAACGCAACGGAGTTCCAATGGTTGGTGTGGTTGCAATTCCCCAGCCAGGATCGAATCAGCTGTCTATAGCTGAAGAGTTTTTTAACAGGATTGAACGAATTAAAAGAGATCTGCCTGAAGATGTTGAAATTGCTGTTGGATTTGATACTACCGAATATATTAAAGAATCAATTAATGAAGTGCAGCAAACGGTATTCCTGGCTCTCGGACTCGTTATTGCCGTCATATTTCTGTTTTTGAGGAACTGGCGGACAACCCTGATACCGGTTATTGTAATTCCGATTGCCCTGATCGGTTCTTTCTTCATCATGTATATTGCTGGATTCTCGATCAATGTACTGACCATGCTGGCTATTGTGCTTGCCATTGGCCTGGTGGTGGATGATGCCATTGTAGTGCTCGAAAATATTTATGCGAAGATGGAGCAGGGTTTACCGGTTATTGAGGCCGGAATATTAGGTTCGAAAGAGATTTTCTTTGCCGTGGTGGCTACTTCACTGGCTTTGGTTTCCGTATTTTTACCCATTCTCTTCTTAGGCGGCACTACCGGACGGTTATTCAGGGAGTTTGGTGTGGTGATTGCGGGTGCAGTTATTATCTCCTCATTTGTGGCACTGACATTAACACCTATGCTGGCTACAAAAATATTAACGAAAGGGGCCGAAAAAAACTGGTTTTATACAGTTACCGAGCCATTCTTTGTTTGGCTGAACAGGATATATAAATCATCTCTTGTATCATTTATGAGGGTTCGATGGATGGCCTTTGTAATATTGGGGCTCATTGGCGGGTTCATTACCATTCTTTATATGAATATTCCCGAAGAACTGGCACCCAGTGAAGACCGTGGACAGATCAGGTTGTTTGCCACCGGCCCTGAAGGTGCATCTTTCGAATATATGGATAATTATGTGGACCGAATGATTGCTGCGGTTGAGGAGAATGTACCTGAATTGGTGGCTATGAATACGGTAACCTCTCCCGGCTTCGGGGCGGCGGGTTCTGTAAACTCGGCCTTTGGATTTTTAACACTCACCGATGCAGAGGAACGGGAAAGGTCGCAGCAGGAAATTGCGGACCAGATCAGCGGATTAATGAGTAAGCTTACAGGTGCACAAACATTTGTATCACAGCCGCAATCGATTGGTAACAGGCGTGGAG
>JBBDMD010000150.1:0-3288 GCA_040878515.1 Balneolaceae bacterium
CGTTATATCAACAGATGAAGATTTTAATATTAAAAGCTGGAACCTGGCTGCAGAGAAAAATTATGGGTGGAATGAAAAAGAAGCTATTGGGAAAAAGATTGGAGACCTGATTAAAACAAAATATTCGGGAACAACAGAGAAAGAAGTTTTTGAAATTTTACCCGAAAAAGGAGAGTGGAATGGGGAGGTTGTTCAGTACAATAAGGACGGCTCGCCACTTTGGATTTTAAGCTCTATAAAACTGCAAACGGATAAAGATGGAGAAATAACCGGAATCATTACCGTAAACAGGGATATAACCCAGCTTAAAAAACAACAGATTGAGTTAAAGAAGAATCGCGATCAGCTTGTAGAGGCTCAGAACACGGCGAGAATGGGATATTGGGAACTGGATTTAGAGGCAAACGATCTGATCTGGAGCGACAGTATTTATAATATTTTTGGACTGGACAAGTCTGAGTTCGACCTTAATTACAGAAGTTTTATGGAACTGGTACATCCCGAAGACAGGGAGGAACTTGCATTAACGCAAAAAAAAGCAAAAGAAACGGGCAGGCTGGAAGTTACCTACCGGGTCATAAAACCGGATGGAACGATCGGCTATTTTCAGGAGAGAGGTGAAATTCTGAACGGCAGAAATGGTAAAAAGAAATTGTTCAGGGGAGTTGTTCTCGATGTTACCTCAATTAAAAAAATGGAAGTTAAACTTGAGGAAGAACAGAAGCGATTCGAAATTGCGGCAAACATCACCAGTGATGTAATTTGGGAGTGGGACAAATCCTCCAATGTATTATGGTGGGGTGATGGGATCGAAACTGTACTGGGGTATTCGAAGAAAGATTTTGAAAATAATCCCACATTCTGGCAGGATCACATCCATCCGGACGACAAAGAGAGGGTTGTGAAAAGCATGAATGAAGCAGAAAATTCGTTTGATGTTAACTTTTGGCAGGAAGAATACAGTTTCCGGGCAGCAGATGGCCAATACCGTTTCATTAAAGATAAGGGGGAAATAATCAGGGACGGATCAGGCGAAATCAAACGTATTATTGGAGCTATGGTAGATGTTACCAAAGAGATTGAATATCAGAAAACGCTCCGTGAAGAACGAAACAGGTTTGAGATGATTGCTAAAAGTTCCAATGATGTTTTGTATGATTGGGATATAAAGAAAGATAGGGTTTGGTGGAGTGAAGGATGGCAGACCCGGTTTGAATTTAAACCGGAAGATATCGAACAGACATTGGATTGGTGGGTAAAAAGGATTCATCCCAGTGAGATAGAGGAGGTTGAAAAAAGTCTTGATCATGCAGTGAAATCCGGTAAATCATTCTGGAGTGAAGAGTATCGGTTTTTAAATGGCAAAAATTTCTATTCAAACGTTGTAGACAAAGGGTACTTCATCAAAGATAGTGATGGCAAAAATACACATTTGGTCGGAACAATCACCGACATAACAACCGAAACAAAGGCAAAATACGAATTGAGAGCGTCTGAAGAACAGTATCGTTTACTGTTTCAGCTCAGCCCCATACCTATGTGGATTTACGATCCGAAAACCCTTCAATTAAAAATAGCGAACAATGCTGCCCTGGATAAATATGGGTACAGCCTGAAGGAAGTTCAGAGTATGAAATTGTATGAGCTGCATCCGGAAAGCGATCATGAAGAAGTACTAAAAGAGATCAGGAAAAGCCTAAAACAGGCAAAAACCGGTTTTGATGTATGGACACACGAAACCAAGAGCGGAGATAAACTGATCGTTGAAATATCGGGATCCAGTATTTTTTATGAAGGTAAAACAAATCGCCTGATTCTGACCAATGATATCACCAAACAGAGAAAGGCCGAAGAAAGAACCATCAGTTCTGTGGTGGAGGGTGAAGAGCGTGAGAGGCAGCGTATCTCCAAGGAGTTACACGATGGGCTGGGGCAGTATTTGTCGGCTTCAAACATGAACCTGGAGACCGTATATGAAGATCTGACAGATATATCTCCAAAACTGAAAAAATCGTTTAAAACCGGCCTGGAACTGCTAAATCATGCGATCCTGGAAACCCAGACCATTTCCCAAAATCTGTTGCCAAAAGCCATTCAGGATTACGGATTAAACCTGGCCGTCGATTCCCTGATAAATCAGCTTGATAACAGTCATTCGATAAAGTTTCATCTTTATAAAAATATAAACGGAATCGATATTCCGGAAAAATTACAGATAAATTTATACAGAATATTGCAGGAATCGTTAAATAATGCGATCAGACACGGAAAACCTGAAAAGGTAGATGTGCAGATTGTATTCTCAAACGGTGAACTTCTTCTGACAATTGAAGATAATGGCGATGGATTTGATACTGAAAATGTTACAGGAGAAGGTTTAGGACTTCGGAGTATTAAATCAAGGGTTGCTGCTATGTCTGCAAATTTAGATATTAGCAGTGCAATAGGAAGAGGCACTATAATTTCCGTAATTGTACCTGTTGAAGTCTGAAAAATTTATAACGAATATATTATGGCGAATATTAAGGTAGTTCTTGCAGACGATCATAAAATTGTAAGAGACGGTATTAAATTAATGCTGGAACCACAGCCCGGTATCGATGTAGTGGCGGAAGCAGAGAATGGTGCCGATGTGCTCAGTAAACTGGATGATCTGCAGGTAGATTTGGTGATCATGGATATAAATATGCCTGAAATGGATGGAGTAATGGCAACACGCAACATCAAAGATAAATATCCGGATATTAAGGTATTAGCCCTCACTATGAGCAACGACGATCTGCACATACGGCAGATGATACAAGCCGGCGCTTCTGGCTATATCATGAAAAGTGCCGGGAGAAATGAATTGAAGGATGCCATTGAAGCTATTATGTCTGGCAAGCACTATTTCAGTGACGAAGCCACCCAAAGCATAATGATGGACCTGGTGAAAGGGAAGGGCAAATCGTCGATGCCCGATCCCATACACATTACCGATCGTGAACTGGAGATTCTGGAACTTATTGTTAAAGAATTTACCAATCAGGAGATTGCGGATAAGCTCTATATAAGCTCCCGGACTGTTGATGCTCACCGCAGAAATTTATTACAAAAAACCGGTGCCCGTAATACTGCGGGACTGGTAAAATACGCTTTCCAGCACAATATCATCTCGCCGCGTGAAGAGTGATTATTTAAGAATGTGTCAATAATCACGATTTTTCTGAATTCAAATCTCATTTCTTGTAAGGATATAAAAAAGGCTATTAAATGCCTCTCGTTTTTAATACTATTAGGAAAAATATT
>JBBDMD010000151.1:0-3212 GCA_040878515.1 Balneolaceae bacterium
AAGGGCATCATCGATTCAAAAAAGTAAGGCATCGGGTTTGACGGCGATTCACTTTTCAGTTCATCAAAAATTATCCGGGCCCTCCCCCATTCTGTCTGGTAAAATGCCTGAACCCCCTCCTCAAGTTTTTTATTGAATTCCGGTTCGGGCAAAGTTTTCTCAGGAAAATAAATGTCGTGGCTTATCAATAGCCCCACCATAAGAAACGATAGTAGTATATTTACCATATGTTATTGCTAAATAATGAATATTCAGGCACACTTTTTATAGAATAAAAAAGCAGAATTGTTTCACTCATTATCAAAATGGAGCGCCCCGAGTTTCCCTTCTGTATGAGCAACTGCAACGGAAACCGCGGCATCGCCGGTAATGTTTACCGCGGTACGAATCATATCCAATATTCTGTCCACCCCAAGTATGAGCGCAATTCCTTCAACCGGCACATTAATCGATTGCAACACTATTACCAGCATGATGATTCCGGCACCGGGTACCCCTGCTGCCCCAACGGACGCTAAGGTTGCCGTTAATACAATCGTAAGCTGCTGAAGTATAGTCAGATCCATCCCCAAAGCCTGAGCAATAAAAACCGCTGCTACTGCCTGATATAAACTTGTTCCATCCATGTTTATTGTGGCTCCCACAGGAAGCACGAAACTGGCCACCTCTTCTTCCACCCCAAGATTTTTTTCCACTCTTTCCATTGTTACCGGCAGGGTGGCCGCACTGGAACTGGTGCTGAACCCAAGAAGAATAGCGGGCTGAATGGCTTTGAAGAAATCAAAAAGCCTCATGTTGCTGTAGAGTTTAAAGAGGCTGGAATAGACGATAAATACATGAATCAGCAGGCCAATAACAACCGCGATGCAGTACCAGGCCAGCGCATTCAGAAGGCTAAAGGCCTGTGAGAGATCATCACCGGCAAGATCGATGATAACCACTGCCATCAGTGCAAATACCCCATAGGGCGCAGTTTTCATCACCAGGTCCACGATTTTTATAATCACTTCATTCAATGCCTCAAACACGTTGATAAGCACCTGCCCTTTTTGCAGCGGAATGTTTACAATCCCAATCCCAATCAGGATCGCAACAAAAACCACCTGGAGCATATTGGAGTTGTCAGAACTTGCTTCAACAAAATTTTCGGGCACAATATCAACAAAAAACTGTAAAAAACTGCGATCTTTTAACTCTTGTGCCGCCTCTTCACGCCCTTCAAGATTTTCACTGTAGCTCTGCATCATCGAAAGCCTGGATTCTTCCGGCAGAGTTTTTCCGGGCTGCATTACATTCACTACGGTCAAACCAATGATGATGGCCAAAACCGTAGTAATCATGTAAATCACAATGGTTTTCAGGCCCATTCGTGATAATTTAGCCGTGTCGTTCAGGTTTGAAATTCCAACAACCAGCGATGCCAGCACTAGGGGTATGGCAATCAGTTTTAGAAGTGTAATAAAAATATCCCCGAAAGGCCTTACATAATCATTTGTAAAAGAATTCCACCCCACTGCACTGGAAAACAGCCCCCAAATCAAGCCCAGAACCATCCCGATTATAATTTGCCAGTGTAGTTTTTTATACCATTTCATATAAGTAGTAATTGAGTGAATACAAATGCAATCATGCCGCCGGTACCCGTTGAAATCCAGTTAACCATACTGTTTGAAAGATTTGCACCGGTTTCAGTATCCGGATTATTCCCGGATTTATCCGATACCCGGTTTTGAAAAATCGCTCCAAGATAGGAATCTGTAATACAACCTAAAAAACCGGCCCCGAAAACGATGTAAAAAGTGAGGGGACTGGAAAGTGACGTATCAAGAAATGTAAACAGGGCTATTGCTGCACTTCCAAGTAAAGCCGCAGCAATGCCTTTTAAGCTGATGCCGCCATCAGTACCGGGTTTTACCTTTTTAAAGGATGTAATCAGGCGGGTTTTCCATGGATTTGCAGACCCCAGCTCAGTGGCCCATGTATCCGATGCAGCAGAGGCTATAACTGCAAATACAGCAATCAGAAATCCATGAGTCGGATATAGATACCAGGCAATAATAAAGAAAGCCATCCAGAAACCATTAGCCCATAACTGGGTACCTTTTCTTCGCTTTTGCAAATTTAGCGCAGAAATTTCAGCTTCATCAAGCTTAGCAATTTTTGATTTTCTGTGATACCTGGAAAAAATAATGCTGGTGATGAAAAAGAAGAGTACGGCAGAAACCATCAACCAGTTGCCAAACCCATAAATAATTGTTCCCAGTACAACAATAGTGCGGCTGGCATCAAGGGTGATCCAGTTAAAAATAAATGCGATATACCCAAAAGACACAGAGAGCACCAATCCGGTTATAATCCGGATATGGTCTTCCATATTACCTTCCAATACAAAAAGATAAATTACAAGAAGGCCTGTTGCATAATTAAGCAGCCTGTTCAACTTTAGTTCCCGGTAGTTCCAGATTCAATTTTATGATCTCTCTTCAGAATAGCAACGATTACCGTTATATATCCCGATAAAATCACAACAGGTGATATATAGAGCGAAATAAATCCATAAACTTCATTTTCCAGTCTCATAACTGTAAACCCCACGAAGATCAATAATACCCCCAGTCCCATTAATTTGTAGTTAAGGGCAGAAAAAAACATGGGTTTCGTATCATTCGCTTTTCTTCGTTTTACTGACATAATTTAATCTATGGTAGTTAATATTTTCTAAAAATCTTCTGGTTGTTTAAGTTATTCAATTATCTGAAAACAGGAAAAAAACTTAACTCCCCTGAAAAATAGTTTATGAAAATTATTTTGGCATCAGCCAGCCCCCGACGAAAAAAACTGCTAAACCAGATTAACCTGTCCTTTACAGTCGATCCCTCAGATGTGGATGAACATATTGATACTGATGAATCACCCGATATAATATCAGAAAATCTGGCATTCCAAAAAGGAAAAGATGTGGCAGCCCGCCATCCGGACTCATTTATCATATCCGCCGATACTATTGTCTGTTTCAATGGACAAATATTGGGCAAACCGGCTTCAAAAGAGGAGGCCGTAAACATGCTGATGCTTTTAAGTTCCAACAGTCATGATGTGTATACCGGGGTAAACCTGGGAATCACAGATCACCGTGGAGTGTTTTCGGAGCAGGTAACGTTTCATGAAAAAACAAAGGTGACCTTTGCAGCGTTAGAACTGCAAGAGATCAA
>JBBDMD010000152.1:0-3202 GCA_040878515.1 Balneolaceae bacterium
TTAGTGAACGGCTCCATTGAATATCGGTAATCAACCTGCTTCCCCGGTTGATGCGCGGCACGCCCCGGGCATTATCGACAGCCAGGAGCAGACCTGTGGACAAAAGGGATTGTTTGCCGAGCAGGTTTTCGGGAAAGACCGGTACATCCTCATCAGTTTGCCGGTCGCTTCTATTAATCTCACGCCTCAGGTAATCTGTATTAAATCTCAGAACTGTGTTGTCGGTCAAGCTGTAACTGTAGCTCAGGGCTGCTTCAATATCCTGCCGGTCGTAAAAACTGCGGTCGTCAAAGTTGGTATCATTCCCAAAAAGAAAGGTTCGGTCAGGCCGGTTGGCAAAGGCGGCATCAATCTCCAGTCGGCCTTTGTTCGACAAAAATCGGTCAATTGTGTACTCAAAATCTATGTCGTTATAATCACTGGAGCTAAAAAGTGCCTCAATACGGGCACTATGATTTGGATAAAATGGACGGTTGTGGAATAGCAGCAGGCCATAGGAGTAACCGGTATCACCACCCAGTTCAATGAGCGGAAACACGCCGTAGTCTCCTCTCTCCCCCTCAAAGAGCCTGGGGAGGAGTATTTCAGCTTTTTTGAAACTAAATCCTACGGGTCGGGTCACCCAGTGAAACAGATAGGAAGGAAGTGAAAGAAGATGCCCCCCAATTGTTTTTTCCGATCTGTATGGCTTAGATTGATCATCTGCAGATAATGAATCACTGTCAATATCAATTTTTACTGAGTCCGCAACCGGGTTTTGAACCATTTGTCCTGATGACACATTGAAAGCGGCAAACAAATAAATCACATTCAGAAGAATGAATTTAATCATAACAGTATGGGAGAGAGAACCTTTGATACTGCTTGAGTTTCTATGCAAAGAAGGGGAGTTTTGATTCACAAGATTCCCAATATTCATTCTTTTAAGTGTGATTATATACTGATTAAAGTATATATAATCTATACTTACAACAATTGAATTGAATAACAAAAGTATAACCTGCCATATAATTTCAGCCCTTATAATGATTACCAATTATTCAATTCAATAACGGGATGAGTCCATTCAGTTTTTTTCAACTCAACATTATATAACCCGGATTATATTCAAAGAAATTATTTTTGATCCTGGAGTATCGGAAATTGTGACGCATACTTTAGTACGGAAGTGAAGAAATATGACTAAATTTGAAACCCGGGTCAGGCAGGATCTCCATCATTCATTACGGTATTCCTCTTCGGAACTTTTCCCTGAGTTCCACTATGTAAATCGCCAGCCCGTCGCGAATCTCTTTACCCCTGCTGTAGAAATCCAAAAAGGTTTCCCGGTCGAGAAATTCTTTATCCCTCATCTCCTGCAGAGCCGAAAGCATCCGGTTTGCAGCAGTAAGCCCGCGTTTACAATTGGCAATGTTACCGCCCAGGCTGTCCATCTCAAAACCCATTCCAAACCCTCCGGCAATTTTAGCTGGGGGAATGATAATCGATTTCGCAAAGGCTTCAATTGATTCGTCCCTCACATTTTTAATTCGTAACTCAATAAGATCCATCGCATCAATCGTATACTGAAAGGCTTTCTGATATAAGGGGAAATTTTCAACACTGTTAAATTCAGTTTCTTTAAATCCGGTCAGCCTTTTCCATTCCTCACCCTCTTCATCAATTCCGGATAAGAACTCCTGATCAAAATCTTTGTGCTTGTCATCCGACAGATTTTCCCATCCCATCTCTTTGGCAATTTTTTCATTTCTGTCCGGATCGTCCATATATTTTTTCAGAAGCTGAATGTATAGATCCGTTCGTTTATCAGATTCCCTCATAAACTCTTCCCACTGAAATTCATCCCAGTACTCAGGTTCCTCATCATCCATAAACCCGGAAGGCCCGTTTAATTCACTCATGATATTGGCTTTTGATTATCCTTTTAAATGTATGAACCGGAAATTCCTCATTTCTTACAAAAATTCTGATAATTTAATGTGAACACGCCCATAATGTTTTTGACATCCACTTTTATACCGCCCCCGGGTTCCCTAAATCCCGCACAACCTCCAGAATCCACTCCACATCCTTCTTTGTAGTTCCTGCAATTCCAATGATGCATGCCGGATCAAAACCGGTGTCTCGGTCTTTTTGAATTTGCTGTTCAAGCAGGTCGGTCCTGATTCTGAACTCATCATCCACCGGTATTTTCCGCAGATATTTCTTTCCGATTCCAAGCATATCCACCGCCTTGTCAAAACTGGAGTGGCCCTCGGTCGACACATAAACCGTCATCGGTTTCATGCCATACAATACCTCTTCACTCATCATTTGCGGAGCCATCTTTTTCCGGCAGAGAATCCTCAAAAAGGATTTTAACCTCATCGGGTGAAAGGCCCGGAAAAACCCGCCGATCCAGTTTTTCACTGTACAATTCCTGAATGATATCACCGGCTTTTTTTAGGTAAGCGGCCAGTTCCTCCTTCTTAAAATCAAGACTCATTGATTCCTTTTCTATCTAAAAAATTTATTCCAATTACTTCCCGAATGAACCGTTGGGTCCCGGAAACACAACCGGGCTCTCATATCCATCTTCCGAAACACTGGCCACTCCGAAAAAGTAGTTGTCGATTACGATGTTTTCAAGGGTATATTCCGTAACATTCCCGGCAGGCCGGCTATGGGTCCAGACGGGGGAAGTTGTTAATCTCCAGTATAACTTGTAGCCTTTAAGGTTCGGATTTTGATCCGGATCGAGAGCCTTCCAATTCAGCGTTGTGCTAGGCTGAACGGCCCCGCTGATCTCAACATTAACCGGCGGACTGGGTGCGCTGGCCATTCCGGCAAGCGAAACCACATTCAGTGCTGTTAGCTTTGCAGCATAGTCAAAATTTACGCCTTCAATCACATCTCCGTATTCAATACCATCCTCCACGCGGATATCCTGGTGCTGGCGGTTATAATTCTCATTGGTTTCCATCACACGTACTGCCGGATATCCCGCATCATTAAACGGCCGGTGATGGCCGCCACGGCCAAAACGATCAAGGCGGTAGATCATCATCACATCCAGGTTATCGATGTATAAATCGCCCATAGTGTGTATGTACCGGGCAAGGTTCCGGGAAGGCGAATCCACTTCGCCTCCTGTAAAACGGCGGATCCTGCCTTCGCGATCCGTTTCTACGGCCCGTGTTCCTTCCGAAAAAACCCGCGCGGT
>JBBDMD010000153.1:0-3193 GCA_040878515.1 Balneolaceae bacterium
TTCTCAAGTAATTCTATGGCTTTTTCCTCTTCTCCTATTTCAATATAAAGACGGGCAAAATCGAGATGGGTTAATATGTTCTCAGGTTCAAGCTCCAGTGCTTTATTAAATGATTTAATCGCCTTCTCATTACTTGCACCCTCGGGTGCACCGCCAAACAGGGCGTTGGCAGCAAAGCGTTCAACACCCGATAAATTTGCCGCTTCCGTATGCCAGACGCCGAGCAGGTGCCATGTTTTTGCAAATTCCGGATCCAGTTCAAGAGCTTTATCGATATACTGTTTAATCTCTTTCGACATTCTAAGCCGTTCCCTGGCATTCGATCTCTTTGCAATCCTCCCGGTTACCAAAGCTTTGGCAAAATGGCATCCCGCCATTTGAGGGTGATGTTCCAGACATTTGTCGGCCGATTCCATGGCAGTTTCATAAAACGGCATTGGATCAGTCTGATCTTTTAAACGAAAGCCCCTTTGCGTTAATAAAACACTGTGATTCCAGAGTGCTTCACCATTTTCGGGTTCAATGTCCAGCACTCTTTCATACAGTTGTGTTGCCCTCGTTTCATTTCCCTGTTCAAAGTACTCAACGGCTTCGTTAATCAGCTGATCAACTTCATTTTGAGATTGAAATCCAGCTGCATGGTCCGGAATTGCTCCGCACATAAATGTGAACAGCAGGAGATACCCAACTTTTGAAAATCCGGTTCTTTCTATCATCAGCTACAACCTAAAACTGTTAATCAAACAGTAAATCGAAACCTCCATCCTCCGTGAGGCGTAAATTTTCTTCTTTTCCTTTTTTAGCAAGCTCGGTGAGAGTTGTATTTTCAAACATCTCCTTAATTGAATCACGGGTCTCGGCCCATTTATCATGAAGCGGACACGGTTTTTTAATTCCGCAGCCCGGTAATCCAAGTGCGCACTCTGTTAACAAATAATGACCATCAATGGCCAAAACAATCTCCATGATGGGTATCTGATCGCCCGGCTTGGTAAGCCGAACCCCTCCATTCGGACCTTTAAACGATTCCAGTATTCCTTCTGCAGTTAATTGCTGAAGAATCTTGGTCAAAAAATGAAAAGAGATTTCAAGACGATCACTCATCTTTCGAATGGGTATATAATTTTCATTGCCATGAGATGCAAGATAGAGAGAAGCCCTGAGGCCATAAATACAGGATTTGGATAGCAGCATTTTTTATTCACCAATGTAAGTTAATAAGACTCTTTTGTCTTAAAATAAGAAATTCTACAGCTCTTTACTAACCTTTAGCGTCTGTTTCTATAGGCATGATTATAAAAGATTTATTTCGATTTAAATTTGTGATACTGATACAGCAAAACCCATTCAGCCGAAACCGCCAATACCGGTAAAAATGCGATCCAGGCAACCAATTTAAATGGATTCTCCGGCATCAAAAAGTGTGGCCAGAACCTGCTCAACATAACCAGAGACACGATCAACAGCAGTACTGAGAACAGGATAAGGTAGAGTCCCGATCGATTTATCTCCCGGTATACCCGGTGCAATCCGGCCATGAATGTCAGGCTTACAAATCCCAGTAACAGCAGGTGCAGATACAATATCCGGAGGCTGTGTTCGCCAATCCAGAGAGATGTGGACAATATTGCTGATCCGGCTTGCATGAGTATTTTCAGGCCCAATAAACAAACGATAACTTTCAGCAGGGCCGATAACCGCTGATTCATCAATACCCAAAGATTAAAGACCAGGCCGGCCAGCACCATCACAGAACCAATCCGTGCCGCAATCAACAGCGAAGGAGTGAGCATCCCGGCAGACATGCCAAACGGAAACATTAACGGCACGCCAAGCAAGACCGGAGCCATTAACCAGTTTTGCGGAAAAGCGACTTTTTCAATTCCCAGCACATCATAGAAAATGCCCAGTGCAGCAAGAAGGCACCAGCCTTCCGTAAAAACCGCCAGGAAAAAATGGGTCAGTGCTGTAGAGAATAGTGGATTTTCTGAGCCACTGAACTGAAAAACTGCCACCCCCCAGGCCCCCAGTGAACTGACACCCAGAATTAGAAGTGCTGCATCATAAAACAGACGGGGCAGTGTATTTTCTGATGATTTCCTTTTTAAAAGATAGATCCACATAAACCAGTACCATCCGATCATCACAAGGCCGGATAAGATTACAGACAAAGGAAGTGACGCTTCACCCATTTGAACGGGCCGGTACCCATAAAACAGAAAGAAAGGGTAAGAGAGAAAGCCCAAAGCCATAATGAAATATACAGGAAACCGTAATGAAGCCATCGACTGGCCGGAAGTTTTTGCAAGATGACGGGCAATGAATGCCATGGGTATCGGAACCACCCAGTTAAAAAACATCAGGTGTGAATGAGCATGTCTGATGTTCGAAAAGGACAGCTCAGCCGGAAGAGATGTCACAAGGCCCAGCCTGAACAGGAATCCGGTTAGTATAGCCAGTATAAAAAAACCGAGGCTCCACAGCCAGATTAGTCGAAAATATTTGTCGAAAGAGTTCATGAATGGCCTATCCCTAAATGTGTGCTATCGAACAAGAGACAGTGCATAGTACAAAATACCAAGGCCCAGAATCAGGTTCACCCGGCCTGCCCAGCTCGACGCTTTCCGGAATCGTTTTGTAACGGGGCTCTCCGTGTCTTTATCCATATCCATCAAAACAGCAGCTTTCGGGCCCAGCCAAAAATCATGAACAGCGCTCACGATAAGTACAAGGCTGAAAATATGCAGCTTACCCATCAGGGTTTTTCCATACCGCGTCTGCCAGAAATCGGCTGATAAAAGAACTTCCGTTGTAAACCCTTTACCGTACAACGCCATCGTACCTGTTACAATCATCAGTATGAATATTATCCAGCTGATTCTGCTGAATAAGGTGCCTGCCAGCTTAAAGAGTTCACCGCGCCGGTTTTTAAACATTTTATCCCGGCTGACCGGAACTAGCACGGCTGCTGTAAAAAGCATACCGCCAATCCAGAACGTGGCAAAAATTACGTGGAAGAACAGGGACCAGAAATACATAGAAAATCAGATTATAAAATTTTGATTACTTCTCACTAGTTTCGTGTCAACTGTCAAATGACAGGGTGAATCCGTAATGTTTTTCGTTTTAATACTTCACACATTTTCAGCATAGTGCCGCTATCACAATAGAAACATTGCGGATTTTTTCAGTT
>JBBDMD010000154.1:0-3180 GCA_040878515.1 Balneolaceae bacterium
TAATTAATTATGTGGCTGAATATCAAATCCTTCGACGAATACAAGGAAGTTTATAAGGAAAGTGAAACGGACAAACTGAAATTCTGGGAGCATGAAGCAGGCACTTTTTACTGGAGAAAAAGCTGGGATAAAGTACACTCAGGAAGTTTTGAAAAGGGAGATATAAAGTGGTTTGAAGGCGGAAAATTAAACATTACAGAAAATGCGCTCGATCGTCATTTAAATACTATAGGTAATAAAACAGCCTTTATTTTTGAACCCAATCACCCCGATAGTTTCCGGCGTACCATTACCTACCGGCAGCTCCATGAAGATGTATGCCGGTTTTCAAATGTACTGCAAAATAAGGGTGTTAAGAAGGGAGACAGGGTCTGTATTTATATGGCTATGACCCCGGAACTGATCATTGCTGCTCTCGCATGTGCCAGAATTGGTGCGGTTCATTCTATTGTGTTTGCCGGATTTTCGGCACAGGCTCTGGCTGAGCGAATCCAGGATTGTGATGCAAAAATGCTGATTACCAATGACGGACTTCGCCGAGGTGATAAACATGTACCCTTGAAAGACATTTCTGATGAAGCCCTGGAGAGCTGCCCGACGGTAAAAAATGTAATTGTATGTCAGCGTACGAACCGCGATATCGATTGGGTTGAAGGAAGGGATGAATGGTGGCATATGCTGATACGTAACGCGTCGAAAAAACATACGGCTGTGGAAATGGATGCAGAAGATCCCCTGTTTATTCTCTACACATCGGGATCAACCGGCAAGCCAAAAGGAGTACTGCATACTTGCGGCGGGTACATGGTATTTACCAGCTATACTTTCCGGAATGTGTTCCAGGTAGAAGAAGAAGATGTATATTGGTGTACGGCCGATGCAGGATGGATAACTGGCCATTCCTATATTATGTATGGTCCGCTGTTTAACGGTGCCACAGGAATTATTTTTGAAGGGACTCCCACCTATCCTGATGCAGGACGTCTGTGGGAAGTTGTTGAGAAATATGGAGTCACACATTTTTACACTGCACCTACGGCCCTCCGTGCACTGATGAGTTACGATCACAGGTATGTGGAGAAATATGATTTGAGTTCGCTGAAGGTACTTGGCAGTGTGGGTGAGCCCATCAACGAAGAAGCCTGGCACTGGTACAATGATAAGGTGGGGGGCGGCCGATGTCCGATTGTGGATACCTGGTGGCAGACCGAAACTGGGGGTATCATGATTTCCCCTCTTGCCGGCATTACTAAAACCAAACCGGGTTTTGCCACATTACCCTTGCCGGGGATCAGTCCGGTGCTGATGGATGAAGAAGGCCAGGAAATTAAAGGGAATGACGTCAGTGGAAATCTCTGTATTAAACATCCCTGGCCGGGAATCGCGCGTACCGTTTGGGGTGACCATGAGCGATACCTGAAAACATACATGAGCGCATATAAAGGCTACTATTTTACAGGTGACGGATGCCGGAGAGACCAGGATGGCTACTATCGAATCACCGGCCGCGTGGATGACGTACTGAATGTTTCGGGCCACAGGCTTGGAACGGCTGAAATAGAGAACGCTATTGATGAACACCCAAATGTTGTTGAAACGGCTATTGTGGGTTATCCACACGATATTAAAGGACAGGGTGTTTTTGCCTTTATGATCTGTGAGAATGTACCGGATGATATCAACTCATTTAAAAAAGAAATCCATGATCTTGTAACTAAAATTATAGGGCCAATAGCCAAACCGGACAAAATTCAAATAGTATCCGGATTACCCAAAACCCGTTCAGGAAAAATCATGCGACGTGTACTTCGCAAAGTTGCTGCAGACGATTTAGAAAATTTAGGTGACACTTCAACACTTCTGGATCCGTCTGTAGTAGATGAGATCAAAAATGGCACGGCCTATTAACCGATGGAGCACTTATGGATTTTTTATAAAAAAGCTGGTTCCCCATCTGGAGCCGGCTTTTTTGATGGGTGTCTGCATAGAATGAGTTTCCTTTAAAATTGACATTCATCAGATATACTGACTCTTTTTGTATTCAACTAAATTGGTTGGAAATTCATATATTCAACTAAATTGGTTGAAAAAAGTCCTGAGATGAGCAATAAAATCGTATTAATTGGTGATATCGTAGATTCAAAAAAACTGAATGAAGCAGATCGCAGCAGTCTGCAGGAAGATCTGTTGGATTTGATCGGAAAGATTAATAAAAAATCAGAGTCAATAGAGGCCCCGATGACCATCACGCTTGGAGATGAATTCCAGGCCGTGTATGCAAGCGCAGAATCGATCCTGGCCGATTCATGGAACTATATTGGCAGGAATTTACCCGGTAAGTGCTCGGTTTTCAATCGGAATTGGAAACATTGTTACCCCGATCAATAAAGAACAGTCGCTGGGAATGGAGCTGCTTTCGAATGAGATGAAGCGCTTGAAAAAAGTGCGATTTCAGATTCTTGAAAGACTAAACCACGATTTTGCGATAAAAGATATTGCGCAGGAGCTGAACCTGTCGGACGCAGCGGTATATAAAAACAGAGACGATGGAGATTTAAACCTTGTAATGGATCTTCAAAACACCATTTCACGACTTTTGAACCAAAAACTTGAAGAGTTATCCTAATGATCGAGATGAACATTGTTCTTCGCTACCTGATGAAAGTGCTAAATCTGGCAAATATCGGAGACGAGAAAGATGAAGAGAGTATCTCTGCCCAGGAATATAATACCGGGCGTATTATTGGGATGCTGGAACGGATATTTATCTACACTTTCACACTCATTGGCCAGTTTGCAGCCATCGGTTTTGTGCTGACCGCCAAAGGCGTTGTGCGATACCGCGAGTTTGAAGACCGTACGTTCGCGGAATATGTGTTGATAGGAACGCTTCTATCTGCACTCCTGGCGATGGGATCCGCATTCCTGGTAAAACTGTTTCTGTGAACGGGTTTGAACTTTTAAAGAAGGAATCCGGCTCCAATCAAAACAATACTGCCCAGGAAGAGTGAAAGTCTGAAACGGGTTCGGATGATGATTGGATGGAACAAAAGGCCGTAGGTAAAGGGATTGTTCTGCAGCCAGAGATAGTAGTGTTCGCGGTGAACGGCTCCCATGGCCATGGTGACGTGACCGTGCAAGATGGTGAGCATAAACGGAGTTGCAAATATGATGGAACCG
>JBBDMD010000155.1:0-3174 GCA_040878515.1 Balneolaceae bacterium
CTGGTTTTAATCAGCATCATTGCATTACTGACTGAAAGCCTTCTTACATCAGCAGTATTTACCCTCAGTATCATTCTCTTTGTTATTCTGTTATGGGGTGTAGCTAATTTTCTGATGGCTGGTTTAAAAGGATTACGTTTGAAATCTTTCTCTTATACATGGCGCCAGGGTACAGCGAATCTGTTTCGCCCGAATAATCAAACAGCAATGCTTATGACCACCCTGGGTATGGGTATGCTTTTAATTGGCACTCTGTATCTGTCGCAGGATATACTTTTGCAGCGTATTGATCTGCAGACCAATGAGGAAACTCCCAATATTGTTTTTTATGATATTCAGACAGATCAAAATGAAGGAGTACTTGACATCATTGAAAACAATAATGGAATAGTGATTCAGAATGTCCCCATCGTCTCAATGCGCCTTGAAGACTGGAAAGGCCGGCCTGTATCAGAGGTTCGCTCAGATACCACGCTGGACGTACGCGGCTGGGCTCTGCGACGGGAGTACCGTGCTACCTATCGCGAAGAACTTACGGAATCGGAAACAATCCTCGAAGGAGAATGGATTGGCCGTGGTGATGGCATACAATCGGTAGTCCCGATATCCATTGCTGAACAAATTATAGAAGACCTTCAGGTTGAACTTGGAGATTCACTTACTTTTAATGTACAGGGCGTACCGGTGCAAACAGTGGTGGCAAGTATCCGTGAGGTTAACTTCCAGCGGCCGGAGCCCAATTTCTTTGTTCTCTTTCCAGCGGGTGTCCTTGAGCCTGCACCGCAATTTTTTGCCACAATAGTCCGGACCGGAACCAATCAGCAAGCGGTTGGAATACAACAGGATGTGGTTCAGGAATATCCAAATATCTCGGCAATTGATGTAAGTGTTGCCCTGAAAAGTGTACAGGAATTTTTGGGTAAAATTTCCATGGCCATTCAGTTTATGGCACTTTTCAGCATTTTTACAGGATTTATCGTTCTTGCAAGCTCCATTGCAATTAGCCGTAAACAGAGAACACATGAAGCTGTACTATTACGGACATTAGGCGCAGAAAAAACACAAATCAGCACAATACAAACTATTGAGTACGCATTATTAGGGCTTATGGCAAGCCTGACCGGGTTTCTTCTGGCATTGGTTGCAAGCTGGGGCCTGGCCTATTTCTATTTCGATTTGGCTTTTGTACCCAACTTTTTAAACCTTGCCATTATATCCGGGCTCATCGTTGCCGCTGCTATCATCATAGGGTGGACAGGCAGCAGGCATATATTTAAACATTCACCACTGGAAATTCTGAGGCTGGAAACAAGTTAGGTTTATGACCATCAATCAAAAAATTTGGCTCATTTCCCTCATTGTATTATTGTTCTGTATTCTGGCTGCAGTTCTGATCTATATGACAACAGGCCAAATTATAATAGTTCTTTTTATTGCTCCGCCCATCATTCACTGGATATTAAAAAAACGGTCTGAATAAGATACCTGATAACTGTAAAAAATACTTTCATTTAAGACCGTAATATCTCTTTACGTTTAGTGATAAATTTTGCAGATTGATGTAATTACAAACAACAATCAGGCTGCCATGAATATACTAGTCCCAATTGATTTTTCTGAACATAGCGAAAAAGCCCTTCAGGTTGCATCTGCTTTTGCTAAATTGTTTGATGGCAAAATCACTCCATTCCACGCACATGTGCCCATTTCAGAACTGGATGAGCCTTATGGTTTGGGAATGAGTTCACCTGCTTACGAAGATTTCGAAAAACTTGAACAGAATCTTAAGGACCGGTTGAATGACATTGCTGAGAAAAATGTCGGAAAATCCATGCTCAACGATTCAGAGGTTGTATTTGGAAATCCATCTCAAGCCATTATTGATGCATCAGAAGATTATGACTATGTGATTATTAGTACTCATGGCCGAACCGGGTTTAGCCGCTTTATTTTAGGTTCCGTAGCCGAAAAAGTACTTCGGCTTGCACATACACCTGTAATCGTAGTTGAAGATGAATCTGAAGTAGATGGGTTTAAGAAATTACTGGTTACGACAGATTTTTCTGAAAATGCTTCATCTGTCTATCCCTATGCTGTTCAAATTGCAAAAAAAACCAATGCAACCGTAGATTTAATTCATGTTCTCAGTTTTGATCAGTTTGATGAGGATGAGTCTGATCTTTCCCTTAAAAATATCCGGGAACAGCGGCTGAAAGTTCTGGAAAAAGAGAAGTTTCATGAAATTGAAGGCCAGATCAGCTCTAAAGTAATTGTTTCACAGGACTCTCCGCACGAAGCTATTTATAAATATGTGAAGGAGAACTCCTATAACCTCATACTAATGTCAACTGTAGGCCGAACGGGTATTAACTATTTAATGATGGGCAGCACCACAGCTAACCTGGTGAGGCATGTTAAAACCGCTGTCTTAAGCATAAACCCCAAAAAAGATTAATCCCTGCGTTCTTCGGAAGAATGAAATGCAATAGCAAGAAAAAGTCCGGCCATTTCGGGTAATACTGATGAGGCTTACCCACATTTTTCACCAATATAGTTTTGAGAAATGCGGGCTAATTGATAGAAAGCCTGAGAGTTGCCATAAACCTCCACCGGTCTGCACTCAAATCTGCCGTTTCCGATTGAATGGTAACCGCCGGTAAATTATCAGGCAATGGTGAATAGTCATACTGAGTATAATCATACACTACAGATCTCTCCTCCCATACCGCATATTGACCGCCTAATTCAAGGCTCAATTCAGGAGAAAGAGAGAATCCTGCACCCAGCATGTAAATACTCTTATCATCAATACCCCCTTCGAATTTACTTGGAATATACTGATATCCACCGCGCAGCGATAAATCCGGGTTCATATTCAATGAAATACCGGACCGGAAACTCCAGACCGGTTTGAATTCATTCTTAATAAAATCATTCTCAATCAATTCATCCTCAAACAATGAGTCATCCTCAAAATCTATTTTTGTGTTCGAGTAATCCACATACTCGGTTGATAAAGAAAGTGAAACACCCGGCATACTTTCATAAGACATACCGATAGCTGTTCTTGCTGGATATGTAATTTTATATGAAAACTCACTGGCAAGGTTATCATCAAATGCGGTATCGTTATCAAAAGTTGTAATTATTTCCGCGTCAAAATCTTCATCAACA
>JBBDMD010000156.1:0-3143 GCA_040878515.1 Balneolaceae bacterium
TTCCCCCCAGCCAAGCATCGAAAACATCTTTTCAATCTGCAAATAGTCGAGTTCTGCTTTGTGAAATATGGAGTGGAGTAAAGGGTTTACAGAAACGAAGGGTACGGTTTTAATTGCTGCATTTTTCATTGTAATCAAGGATTTGTTTAATGTTTGATTACAATATAAAGCCGGGGTGTGACATCTTTATGTCACCCTATAATTTTTAAATTAAACCGTTACTAAATAAACCGTATATATTTATGATTTTAAAATCCATCACATTGAAAATCTACAGTCCAGCCCGCTTAAAAATTTCATCTACCCGGCGGGTATGGTACGCCAGATCGAAAGCCGCTTCAATCTCTGAATCTGATAAATTCTGTTGTATTACAGCATCCGCCTCAACCAGTTCTCTGAATGGCCTTTTTTCTTCCCAGGCCTTCATCGCCAGCGGCTGCACGGTATCATATGCATTCTCCCTGGATAATCCTTTTTCAACGAGCATCAGCAACAGACGCTGAGAAAATACCAGTCCGTGTGTTTTCTCCATATTCTCTTTCATCTGTTCCGGATAGACCATCAATTTTTCCATTACACCCGAAAATCTGTGCAACATATAATCTAACAGTATAGTGGAATCGGGCAGTATGATTCGCTCCACCGATGAGTGGGAAATATCCCGTTCGTGCCATAACGGATTATTTTCGTAGGAAGAAATCATATAACCTCTCAGAACCCGGGCACAACCCGTAATATTTTCAGAACTGATTGGATTTCTTTTGTGGGGCATGGCTGATGAACCCTTTTGGCCCTTGCTGAAAAATTCTTCAGCCTCCCTCAGTTCTGTTCTTTGAAGATGACGTACTTCAACCGCCATTTTTTCAAGAGTAGAACCGATAAGTGCAATTGCAGCCATATAATAGGCGTGCCGGTCGCGCTGTAATGTTTGTGTTGAGACCGGTGCCGGGCTGAGTTCAAGGTGTTCGCAGGTTAACCGCTCAACCTCGGGGGGAATATGTGCAAAGGTACCCACCGCTCCAGAAAGCTTTCCAAATTCAACGTCTGCCGATGCGCGATTAAACCGCTCGATATTTCGCTGCATTTCTGCATACCAAAGAGCACATTTAAGTCCAAAAGTAGTGGGTTCTGCATGAACTCCATGCGTTCTTCCCATCATCACAGTTAATTTATGCTCCCTGGCTTTGCCGGCCAGGGCGTCCGACAATCGCTGCAGGCCGGCCTTTAGTATCTTATTTGCCTGCCGCAGCCGATACCCATTTGCAGTATCCACAACATCGGTGGAAGTGAGTCCATAGTGCACCCATTTTTTCTCGTCGCCAAGTGATTCCGAAACAGATCTTGTAAATGCCACCACGTCATGGCGTGTCTCTTTTTCAATTTCTTTAATACGGTCAATATCAAATGATGCGTTCTCATATAATTTTGCAACATCTTCGGCTGGAATTTTGCCCAGTTTACTCCAGGCCCGGCATGCAGCCAGTTCTACCTCCAGCCAGGCTTGAAATTGATTTTGTTCCGACCATATATCAGTCATTTCCCGGCGTGAATAGCGTTCAATCATAATCTGTTATTGTCTGGGGATCTTAATTTTTGTTCCTGATTGTATTTCATCATCCAATGATACCTGGTTTACGATTGCAATCTCCTCCGGATCGATATCCATGGGCAGATTCGATGGCAGAAAATTCCGAAATTGATCCGTGCGGTTTACAGTTTCAGTTTGTAGGCGGACCGGGTTTATTTGTAAAAGTTCAGGATCGGTGAGTTCGTCAAAGCTTGACGAGGTATTTTCAAACTGCGGGCGAATCGTATCATACTTCTCTTCTGAAGTATAGTTGATAAATCTGAAAACCCGGCCATCCATTTCTACGGCATAGACCAATAGTCCAATATTTTGTTGTTCATCCTCAACCGTAACATCCGCATAATAGGCCGGCCATTCGCCACTGCTTTGCGTGTTGCCCTGTTCATTTATTATCATCCCTTCCTGTGAAGTAAATTCATCTACCGAAGCTTTGGCCGTTGTTGAGTTGCCATCTATTCTGAATATGATTACAGCATCCTCTTCAGGGCTCACAGCAACTACCTGCGATGGCTGATTGATCACCTGCCATCCTGAAGGCACCGGAAACTGAAACTCCAGATCAGGATGTACAAACACACCATTGTTCACAAAACCTTCCCGCGGATTTTCACCATATATAATTCCATCGATTTTCTCTAAATATTCTTCCCGATCTTTAATGGTTTGATCATAACCCTGTTCTTTCCATTCATTTGCCATTTTGGGAATATTTGACTCCCGCTCGCCCGGGTCGGGGTGTGATGAGAGAAGGGAGGGTATGGTTTGTCCCGCCTTTTCAGAAATTCTTTTCAGGCTGGTAAAAAAAGCGGCTCCTTCTGCAGCGTCATACCCACTCATGGCAGAATACTCGACACCCAAAGCATCCGACTCCCTTTCATGCTCGCGGCTGTAGCTTAAGAAAAGCAGTTGTGCAGCCTGGCCACTCAAATTCATCAGTGATTCTCCGGGCAGACCCAGCAGTTCCTGCCCTAAAATGGATCCGCCGATTACAGCTACCTGGCCTATAGTTTGCGAAAGAGCCCGCTGGGAGGCATGTCGTCCGGCAACGTGTCCTATTTCATGGCCTAAAACTACAGCAAGCTGGGCTTCATTATTCAAATGCGCTAATAATCCGCGTGTTACGTAAACGTAACCACCAGGTAATGCAAAAGCATTAACAACCGAACTGTTCAATACCCGAAAAGTAAATTCCGTATTTTTGAATTGTTCCGGTGTATCTTCCCTTCTCATGTGGCTCTCTTCCAGAAGAACCTCCCCAAGATTGGTAACATAACTTTCAAGCTCTGCATCTTCATAGAGCCCATACTGGGCAGATATCTCCTTATCCACTTCAGTACCAATCTCTACCTCTTGGTCCCATGAATAGGCAAAAGCCCTCTTATTTCCGGAAACCGGGTTCTGCTGCACTACACAGGAAGATGTGGCAAATACCAACGCAACAAATAGCGGCCATAAAACGAATACTTTTTTCATGAATTCCTTCTTTTTATGAATGTAAAAGGTACGATTTATGAAACTTTTTAACGAAACGATTTTTTACTCTACCCGGATTTTT
>JBBDMD010000157.1:0-3142 GCA_040878515.1 Balneolaceae bacterium
TAATGGCAATTTCAAAACCATACCCAGTGCTCATTGTATTACACTGGCAGCAGTGGTTTACATATTTGGCATGGTCCCAGCTGATCACCATGGTTCCGTCTCTGTCGATGTAGCTATAAGTTTCTATGATGTCCCTGTAGGCAGGGTCAGCCAGACGCGGATCATCCGGGGGGATCTCAATTTCAAGTTCATCCTTTACATATGTAATGGTTCCCTTTAGAATAAACCGGGTGGCAAATACACCTCTGCCTTTCTTCTGATTGACAAATCTGAGTTCTGTATGCGGGTGAATCATTTGCTCTCCATTTGCAGATTAATCATCCTGAATGAATCTATTATAGATATAAAACTTCAATATTCAACTGTAGTATTTACTGAAAATCAGGTGGGTTTTATTACATTAAAAGCCAGATATTTTGTTTCTTAATGAGTATTAAAAATCCGGTTAAAAAATATAGATTTATGGCTGTTAAGTACACGATACTGATTTCAATAATCGCTTTATCTTTTGCTACATATTCATGTGCAACATTTCAAAGAGCGAATGTAAGTCAATCGTCCGGGGAAGTGAGCAAACCGGGAAATTATGACAAGGTCATAACGGATGACGCAGTGACTGCCCGGGGAGTTGTGGATGTTCATTATGTGGGTGAGAATATTTATTATGAAATTCCGGATTCACTCCTAAACCGTGATTTTCTGATGGTGAGCAGGGTTGCAAAAGTACCCAGCGAATTTTTTGGTTTTGTGAGCAGCGGCTCCAAAACGGCAGAGCAGGTCATATTTTTTGAAAAAATTCGCGATAAAATTAATATCAGAAGAAAATCCTACAACAGTGTTGCTGCTGATACACTTCCCATTTCGAGGTCAGTTGAGGCTAATAATTACGAACCGATCCTGGCTACATTCGATGTTAAAGCGGTCGGCCCGGAAAAATCAAGTACAGTTATTGAAGTCAATGATTTTTTTGAGGATGATGTACCTGCAATATCTGGGATGATCGCTTTTCTGAGAAGCCGGTACCAGGTTCGCAGGCTCGATTCAAACCGGAGCTACATTGACACGGTTCGTACTTATCCGAAGAATGTTGAAGCCCGTCATGTAATGACATACGAGGCGATGGATCCGCCATCGGCGGGAAATACCAATACTATCTCATTGCTGATGAACCAGTCGATGGTCTTGCTTCCAAAAGAACCCATGCGGCCGCGTCATTATGATTACCGGGTAGGCTGGTTTACGGTTACACAGCTTGATTTCAGTTCTGATGAGCAGAAAGCGGCCACGCGATCCCTGATCAGACGCTGGCGTCTGGAGCCTTCTGATCTTGATGCTTACATTCGTGGTGAGCTTGTAGAACCGGTGAAACCAATCGTTTATTATGTGGATCCCGGTATGCCTGAAAAATATCGTGATGCAGTGATAAAGGGTATTGAAGACTGGAATGTAGCTTTTGAGGAGGCAGGGTTTAAAAATGCCATTCAGGCCAGGCTTTCACCGGACGAAGAGGAAAATCCTGATTTTGAACCTGAGGATATTCGCTACAATATGGTACGCTGGATTGCCAATACCACAAGAAATGCAACAGGACCAAGTACAACAGATCCGCGCACCGGTGAAATTATTGCCAGCGATATTATCTGGTACCACAATCATATCAGGTCGTACCGGAACCGGCTGATGCTCGAAACCGGAGCCGCTAATCCGAAAGCCCGTTCATTGAAAATAGATGAAGAGTATCTGCAGGAGGCAATCCGACAGGTTATTGCCCATGAAATAGGCCATGCGCTTGGCCTGCCTCATAATATGAAAGCCAATTCTTCCTATCCCGTAGATTCCCTGCGGTCGCCCACATTTACGGAACAATATGGAGTGTCGGCTTCAGTGATGGATTATGCAAGGCAGAACTATATTGCTCAGCCCGGTGATGGAGTGGAGCGGTTTATCAGAAAAATCGGGCCATATGATAAATATGCCATCAACTGGGGATACAGGATCATTCCGGATGCCGAAACACCCGAAGATGAGATACCTGTACTGGATCAGTGGATACTGGATAAAGCAGATGATCCGATGTATCGCTTTGGCCAGTCTACAGGATATGACCCCTCGGCACAAACGGAAACGCTTTCTGATGATCCGGTGCAGGCATCCACTTATGGAATGATGAACCTGCAGCGCGTTGTTCCAAATCTGATAGATTGGACTTCTACACCCGGCTGGGGATATGAAGACCTTGAGGAGCTTTACGGCGAGCTGATATCCCAGTGGAACCGGTACGTGAACCATGTGATTACCAATATCGGGGGCGTGAAAATGGAACGGATTGCTTCCGATCAGCAGGGAAATGTCTATCGGCCGGTTGATAAAGAGTATCAGGTGAAGGCCATGCAGTTTATGAATGAAAATGCGTTTTCCACACCCCACTGGCTTCTGAATGAACAGATACTTCGCAATATTGAACATGCTGGTGGCGTGGAACGGATACAGAGCCTTCAGGGCCGTCACCTGGAGCAGGTATTGAATTCCTCCCGAATGAACCGGATGATAGAAGATGAAACCTTCAGAGGCAGTGAGGCTTATACCCTTTCTGAAATGCTTGCAGATATTCGCAGTGGTGTCTGGAATGAACTGGTTGAAGGAAACCCAATCAATACTTACAGAAGAAATCTTCAGCGGACATACATCAATCACATCGATAGTTTAATGGAAAGTGATGCTGAAAATGTGAAGGGAAGTGATATAAAAGCATATTTACGCGCTGAACTTGAAGCGTTAACCAGGGAGATTGAGAATGCTATAGGCGGCTACTCAGCTTCCATGATACAAATTCATCTGCAGGATATTCAAAACCGGATCCATTCTATTTTAAATCCGGACTGAATGTGACGGTATGAAACCTTTGGTGATGAGTTTTGAGAAAGAAGTGATAAGAGTATCAGCGGATTTATATCTTAAATTCACAGTTTTTCTTTAAAGCTTTATTCAGTCGCTTTTTATACTCTTTTGCCGAAATTTCTATGCATCCGAATTGGGAGAGATGATCCGTATAGAACTGGGTATCCCAGAGTTCAAAGCCATTTTTTTGCAGAATCCGATGGCAATACCAAAGGGCAATTTTATCGGCTTCTTTTTCATTTTT